>JAMWCG010000228.1 GCA_023818555.1 Candidatus Omnitrophota bacterium | reverse complement strand
CCAGTAGGAATAGAATGCCAACCATTCATCACAATACGCCCGATCTAAGTCTTTAATCAACTCCTTCAAATTTATTTCTACAATCTCTCTCGCCTTCTTTCCCATCTTACCTCCTTTCTGTAGGTTACTTCTTTGGCTTCATCTCTTGCCCACAGCAGATGATATCGCAAACATCTACACAACTACAGACATTATCTACTGTAATTGCCAAACCGCAAACTTCACAGATGTATCTTGCCTTTTTCTCTGCTTTCTTCTTTGTCCCGCATTTCCTTACCATTTTTCTTCACCTCCCTTCTATATCTTACTCCCATTCATTTTACGAAAGAACCCGCTCTCTTTTTGGAAAGATATTATAACATATTTTCACGAAATTTAAAGATATTTTTCTCTTAGATTTTGGATTTTTGACCATTTAAATTTATAGAGAAGCTTTTAAAATCTCTTTTATCTTTAAATCCCGTGCTCTCTGCTCTTGAGGTAATTGTTCCGAGACTCTCTCCTCAAATGTCGGAATTTCCTTTCTGTAAAATATACCTAAGGCAATGGATGCATCCGAATTGTAATCCCATTCTCTGATCTTCTTTAATGCGGAATCAAAATCTTTGGGATTGTGCTCTTTTAATTCGTAGACTCTCTTATCATAATACTCATACATATTATAAAAAGTAACACAGACCTGTAAGACATCTACCAAAGAAAATCCTTTATGTAAGATTGCCTCTTTAAAGATTTTCTTAAGAAGTTCCAACCCATGAGAAAAAGCACGGGCAATGAAACTTGCTCCACTGGAAAGCATAAGTTCTAAGGGATTAATGGGAAGTTCTACTGTTCCCTGGGGCGTGGACCTTCCTTTAAATCCCAAAGGCGAAGTAGGCGTATATTGACCAGTAGTCAAACCGTAGACACGGTTATTATGGATAATCATGGTAATATCAATATTTCTTTTGGCAGCAAATACAAGATGCTCTAAACCCTCTCCATAGGCATCTCCATCACCGGCAAAGCCAATTACTTTAATTTTAGGATTGGCTAATTTTATGGCTTCCGCCACCGGCGTTACCCTTCCATGGATAGAATAGAAACTATTTACATTTACATAATCAACAATTTTGGCGTGACAACCAATTCCTGAGACCAAAACTATATTTTCTAAGGGTAATCCTTCTTCGGAAAGTATTTTTAAGACTGTCTTTATTGCCGTCAAAATGGCAAAATTTCCACATCCCGGACACCAAGTATTAGGTGCATATGTGCCTAAGTCTTTGTTCATCATATCAGTTTTTTTAATTTATTCTCCAATTCCTCTAAAGAAAAAGGCCTTCCATCGTATTTCAAGATTTTCTCATCCACATTAAATCCCAGAGAGTTAATCAATCTTACCAATTGCCCGGTGGAATTGCATTCAACTGCGATCAATTTTTTTACTCCTTTTAAAGAATCCTTAAAATTTCTAACAGAAAAGGGCCATAAGACCACCGGTTGGATAACTTTAAGGCCTAAATTCTTACCTACCTCAATACATACCCCTTTATTTGAACCCCAACAGAGAAGGGCGAGTTCTGAATTTCTATTTCCATATACCTTAACCGGATTAAACTTTTCTTCTAATTCTTGTAATAAAAATTTTTCTTTACGCATCCTCTTCTCCCGCATCATCTCGGTAATCTCAGGTTCTTCAGTAGTAACCCCAAACTCATCATGCTCATAACTATTTACTTTTATAATCGCCTCTTTATCCGGAACAAAGGCTAAAGGAGAAACACCTTCTTCTGTATTTAGATATCTTTTGTAAGACCCTTTTCTATCCCAGAAAATAGGATTTTCCTCCTCTATTTCTGGAATGGAATCAATATCAAAACTGTAGGTCCCTTCACATAAGGTCTTATCCGAAAGTAAAATTACTGGAATCTGATATTTCCAAGACAAATTCATAGAAAGACAAGCCCAATAGTAAGCTTCTTCTGCATCTCCGGGAGAAACTACCAGACGGGGAAACTCTCCATGTCCGGCATGCAAAGCGAAATTCAAATCACATTGCCCCGTATA
>JAMWCG010000019.1:10238-10732 GCA_023818555.1 Candidatus Omnitrophota bacterium | reverse complement strand
GTAATCAAAAATAGTTAAGCGAGTAGGGTTGAGATGATTAGTTTACGCACGCTCTTAGAAGTAGCGGATAACACAGGAGCAAAAAAGGTCTCCTGTATCGGAGTGTTAGGTAAGGGAAACACTAAATTTGCCTATATCGGAGATATTATTACCGGCAATGTCAAAGAATCTACTCCTGAAGGAGTGGTGAAAAAAGGAGAAGTGGTGAGAGCAGTGATTGTGAGAACTGCTCATCCTATTAGACGGCCTGATGGTTCCTATGTGCGGTTTGATTCTAATGCCTGTGTGATTATTGATAAAGACCTCAATCCTAAGGGGACGCGGGTATTCGGTCCGGTGGCGAGGGAATTGCGGGAGAAAAATTTCTTGAAAATAATATCTTTAGCCCCTGAGGTGGTATGAATGGAACGGATAAAGAAGAACGATATTGTTTTTGTTATCTCGGGGAAAGACAGAGGGAAGAAAGGTAAGGTCCTTTCTCTTATCCGCAAAGA
>JAMWCG010000019.1:0-10228 GCA_023818555.1 Candidatus Omnitrophota bacterium | reverse complement strand
GTTAAACGCCATATGCGCAGAAGGTCCGCTGAACTTCCCGGGGGAATAATTGAAAAAGAAGCACCGATAAGGCTCTGTAAGTTGATGCTTTTCTGTCCCCATTGTGAGCGTCCTACCCGGGTGGGGTTTACTCTCCTCAAAGATGGTTCTAAGGCAAGATATTGTAAGAAATGTAAAGAAATAATTTAAAATATGGAGCAGAAAATGGTGGCAAGGCTCTTGGAAAAATATAAAAAAGAAATCGTCCCTGCTTTGAAGGAAGAACTTGGCTATAAAAACCCGCTCCAGGTTCCTCGTTTGGAAAAAGTGGTGATTAATATGGGGGTGGGGGAAGGAGCACACGATATAAAAGTGATTGAGGAAGCGATGCAGTCACTGGCTTTGATTTCGGGCCAGAAACCGGTGATGACACGAGCGCGTAAGTCCATTTCTAATTTTAAAATTAAAAAGGGTGACCCAGTAGGTTGCAAAGTAACCTTAAGGAGAGAAAGGATGTATGAATTCTTAGACCGTTTTATTAATGTTGCCTTGCCCCGCATCCGTGATTTTCGTGGATTATCTCCTCATGGGTTTGATGAAAATGGCAATTACAGTTTAGGAATCAATGAATATACAGTTTTTCCGGAAATAGAATATGATAAGGTTCAACATATCTTAGGTATGGATATCACTATTGTCGTAAAGGCAAAAGATAGACGGGAAAGTTTTCTTTTACTGAAACACTTAGGCATGCCTTTTCGGGAGACGGAATAGGTTAAAGATGGCTAGAAAAGCTTTAATTATTAAACAGAAACGGACTCCGCGTTTTAAGGTAAGGAGATACAATCGTTGTCAACTCTGTGGGAGGGTAAGGGGTTATTTAAGAGATTTCGGGCTCTGTAGAATCTGCTTCCGGGAACTCGCTTCACGGGGAGAAATCACGGGAGTAAAGAAGGCAAGCTGGTGAACCTTCCGGTGGAGAGAAGATGGTAGCGAATAGGGAAGGGAGTTGAGATGTCCAGGGACCTTAGGTCAGAGGTATTTACGGTCATAAGAAATGCCGTAAGAGTGGGTAAGGAAAGTGTAGATGTAAAAAAATCCAAACTCATCTTAGCCATTGTGAAAATTCTTAAACAAGAAGGTTATCTCAGAGATTATCGTGAGATTGATGATGGGAAGCAGGGGATTATTCGTATCTATCTAAGATATACTCCTGACAAGAAATGTGTCCTTACAGATATTCAACCGGTTTCCACACCAGGGAGAAGGGTTTATGTAAAGAAAGACGATAAGATAAAAGTGCTGAGTGGTTACGGTATAGCCATCATCTCTACTCCCCAAGGGATTCTCACCGACCGAGAAGCGAAGAAGCGGAAATTAGGCGGAGAATATATTTGTAAGGTTTGGTAGGGAGGGATATGTCTAAGTTAGGTAAACGACCGATTTCAATTCCTCAGGATATAAAGATTCTGCTCAACCAGAATGAAGTTATTGTAGAGGGTCCGAAAGGTAAAAGGAATTATTTTCTCCCGGCGGGAATAAAAGCGGTATTAAAAGAAGATAAACTCTTTCTCACCCGGGCTTCGGAAGAGAAGCAGATTAAAGCTTGGCATGGTTTAGCCAGGTCAGAGATAGTGAATATCATTAAAGGGCTGAGAGAGGGATTTAGTAAGGAACTGGAAATCGTTGGTATTGGTTATCGGGCACAGGTAAGCGGAAAGAACCTGGTTTTGTATTTGGGTTTTTCTCATCCTGTGAATTTTCCCATTCCTGAAGGGATAACTATTGAAACTCCCAAACCTACTCAGATAATTGTGAAGGGTATAGATAAACAGAAGGTAGGGGAGGTTTCTGCGGAGATAAGAGCTATTTTCAAGCCCGAGCCTTATAAAGGCAAAGGGATAAGGTATGTAGGAGAGTATGTGCGCAAGAAAGCTGGAAAGGCCGTGGCATAAGCAGAGAAAAAATTCGTGCCTATAGGCGTATTAAATTCGTAAATATTTGTGAGATGGAAGAGAAGGAGTTAAAAAGATTAAGGAGGCATAAACGGATACGCAAAAAAGTCTTTGGGACCCCCGAGAGACCCAGATTGGTTGTCCATCGGAGCCATAAAAACCTCATTGCCCAAGCAGTAGATGATATACATCAGCGGGTTATTTTGGGAGTTTCTACACTGAGTAAAAATTTCCTTGCCCATTCGCTCAAAGGCGGGAGCATAAAAGGGGCAGAGAAATTAGGAGAGGTCTTTGCGGAAAAGGCAAAAGAAAAAGGGATTACCAAAGTCGTTTTTGACCGGGGAGGGTATCTTTATCATGGGAGAGTAAAGGCTTTTGCCGAAGCGGTGAGAAAAGGAGGAATTGCATTTTAGAGATGGATACAAAAGAGATAATGGAGAAGAAAATAGATACACCGGAGCCGGAGTTTCAGGAGAGAGTAATAAAAATAAACCGGGTAGCCAAGGTACATAAGGGAGGGAAGAAGCTCTCTTTTAGTGCTCTGGTAGTAGTAGGAAATGGGAAAGGAAAAGTAGGGGTGGGGTTTGGTAAAGCAAATGAAGTTGCCGATGCTATCCGCAAGGCGATAAATAGTGCCCATAAAAATATTTTTCCTGTCCTTCTCAAAGGAGGGACTATCCCTCATGAGGTATATGGTCATTTTGGGGCAGCAGATGTTTTACTTAAACCGGCTGGTCCGGGAACAGGAATAATTGCGGGAAGTTCGGTAAGACCAATTTGCGAATTGGCGGGGATTAAAGATATCCTGGCTAAATCGCTCGGTTCAAAAAATGCCATGAATATCGCCAAAGCGACGATTATCGCTTTGCAGAAAATAAAAACTCTTTCTCCAGAAGGCAATGAAAATTCATGAATTAAAACCCAAGACAAAGCGCAAAAGCAAGAAACGCCTCGGAAGGGGCCCGGGTTCAGGCCACGGCAAAACCTCGGGAAGAGGCCATAAAGGACAGAAGGCAAGAACAGGTTTTGAATTGCGACCGGGATTTGAAGGTGGACAGATGCCTCTTATGCGTAGGATTCCCAAGCGTGGTTTTGTAAATCGCTTCCCAAAGGAATATCAGGTAGTTAACTTGGGTCGTATAGAGGAGAAGTTTGAGAAAAATGAACGGGTGACTCCGGAATTGCTTAAGACAAGAGGTTTAATCCATAAGCTCAGTCTACCCGTAAAAATCTTAGGGGAAGGAGAACTGCACAAACCTTTGACCATCTGTGCCCATAAATTTAGTAAGCAGGCAGTGGAGAAGATAAAAAAAGCAGAAGCAAGTTTTGAGATAATCGGTGGATAACTATGTTAGAAGCATTTGTCAATGCTTTTAAAATACCGGATTTGCGGAAGCGCATAATCTTTACCTTAGGAGCCCTGGTGGTTTATCGTATTGGCTGTTATATCCCTACTCCAGGAATAGATGGGAAAGCCCTGGCGGAATTCTTTGAGAAGATTAAAGAAACCCAGGGAGGAACTCTCTTTGGAATTATGAATATGTTCAGCGGAGGAGCAATGGAGCGTCTGACAATTTTCGCTTTAGGGATTATGCCCAACATCTCTGCCTCCATCATCCTCCAGTTGCTTACCGCGGTAATCCCTTATTTTGAAAAACTGGCTAAGGAAGAATTAGGACGAAAAAAGATTGTCCAATACACCCGCTATGGCACCGTGCTTTTAGGGATTATCCAATCTTTCTTTATCAGCCTCTGGTTGGAAAACCCTGCTCACTTTCAGGGGATGCAGATTGTTCCCCATCCGGGGTGGGCATTTCGTTTTCTCACCCTGATCACCTTGACCACAGGCACTGTTTTTCTGATGTGGTTAGGAGAGCAGATCAGTGACCGGGGGATTGGGAATGGTATCTCCTTGATTATTACCATTGGTATAACCTCTCGTATTCCTACTGCGGTCTATCAACTCTTTCTTCTCCTCTCTCCCTTTTCTCCCACCCGGAGGCAGTTACAACCTTTCATTCTTCTGGTGATGGCGGGATTATTGATTGCCGTAACCATTGCGGTAATTATCATCACGCAAGCTCAACGAAAAATTCCGGTGCAGTATGCCAAAAGAATCATTGGCCATCGGATGTACGGTGGCCAAAGCACTTATTTACCGTTAAGAATAAATCAGGCGGGAGTTATCCCCATAATTTTTGCCCAGTCGATTATCCTTTTTCCAGCCACGCTTGCGAGTTTTATCCCTAATCCTAAGTTTCAGGCATTGGCAGGACAACTTCTGCGTGGGCATTGGCTCTACACAGTCCTCTATACTATTTTAATTATTTTTTTCAGTTACTTTTATACGGCAGTTACTTTCAATCCGTTGGAGATTTCCGAAAATATGCAGAGGTTTGGTGGGTTTATCCCTGGGGTAAGACCGGGGAAAAGCACCTCTGATTATTTAGATTATGTGATGACCAGAGTTACTTTAGCCGGGGCAATATTCTTGGCTGGGATTGCCATCTTCCCCGATTTGATTGGTGCCTGGCTTAAAGTTCCCTATTTAATCGCCAGTTTTTTTGGTGGGACTGCTCTCTTGATTGTAGTAGGAGTGATTTTGGATACGGTGCGTCAGATTGAGTCACATCTTTTGATGCGTCATTATGAAGGATTTATGAAGAAAGGGAGAGTGCGAGGGAGAAGGTAAGCGCAGATTACCTGAGAAAAAACCATATAGATATAATGAGGCTGATATTATTAGGTCCCCCGGGAGCGGGGAAAGGAACACAGGCAGAAATATTGAAGGAAAAGTTGGGTATACCCCACATCTCTACGGGGGATATGTTAAGGCAGGTTTTGAAGGAAGATTCTCCCTTAAGCAAAAAGGTTAAGCGGTTTGTGGAGAGGGGAGAACTTGTGCCTGATGAAATCATTCTGGAAATCATGAAACAGCGTTTATCTTCTGCAGATACCGAGAAGGGTTTTATTCTGGACGGTTTTCCCCGCACGATAAAACAAGCCCAGGGGCTTGAGCAACTGCTGAAAAAGATGAATAAACAGATTGACCTGGTTTTGTATTTTGCTACTTCTGTAGAGAAAATAATTGAGCGACTTAGCGGAAGACTTGTGTGTTCTCGCTGTGGAATGAACTATCATCTAAAAAATATGCCTCCTAAAGAAGAGGGAGTTTGTGATAAATGTGGAGGTGAGTTGTCTCAGCGAGAAGATGACCAGGAAGAAACTGTGCGCAAGCGGATAGATGTATATTTGAAGCAAACTGCAGAATTGATAGAATTTTATAAATCCAAAGGAATTCTGCGCACTTTGGATGCCAATAGAGATGCCCAGGAAGTATATAAAGAACTTATCCGTCTTTTTGAAAAGGAAGGATTTAATCTAAAGAGCAATGATTTCCATAAAATCAGCGAACGAGCTGAGTCTCATGCGTGAAGCAGGAAGGATTGTAGCGCGGGTAATTTCCGAATTGACCTCTCTGATTAAAGAAGGGATTTCTACCTATGAACTGGGAGAGAGAGCAGAAGAAATTTTTAGAAGTTGCGGGGCGAATTCCGCGTTTAAAAATTATCGGGGGTTTCCAGGCGTGATCTGTGTTTCCGTAAATGAAGAGTTGATTCACGGCATACCCCGGAGGGAAAAAATTTTAAGAGAAGGAGATATAGTGAGTTTAGATGTAGGAGTAGACTACAGAGGTTTCTTCGCCGATGCAGCGATTACCTTGGGATTAGGGAAGATCAATACGGAAGCAAAGAGACTTATTGAGACTACCCGTGGTGCACTTTATGCAGGAATAAATACTGCGCGGGCAAATGCTCATTTAGGTGATGTTTCCTATGCCATTCAGACTTATGTGGAGGAGAGAGGATTTAGTGTGGTAAAGGAATTTGTGGGACACGGGATAGGGAGTAAGATGCACGAAGAACCGGAGGTCCCCAATTTTGGTATCCCTGGGCATGGCCCAGTTCTAAAAAAGGGAATGACCCTGGCGATAGAGCCCATGGTGAATATGGGAGATCCGGGAGTAGAAATTTTGTCCGATGGTTGGACGGTGGTGAGTAAAGATAGAAGTTTAACCGCTCATTTTGAACATACGATATGTATAGATGACGCAGAACCGATTATTTTAACCTCTTTATAGTTATGGCTAAAGAGGAAGCAATAAGGACGGAAGGAGTAATAAAAGAGACCTTACCTAATGCGATGTTTAGAGTAGAGATAGAGGGAGGGCATTTGGTCTTGGCGCATGTTTGTGGGAAGATGCGGATGAATTATATAAAGATTCTTCCCGGAGACAGGGTGGTTTTGGAACTTTCTCCCTATGATTTGAAGCGCGGGAGAATTATTTATCGTAAAAAATAATCAACTCCAGATGAAGGTAAGAGCATCCGTAAAAAAAATTTGTCCCCGTTGTAAAATAGTAAAGAGGAAAGGAATTGTGCGGGTTATCTGTATTAATCCCAAGCATAAACAACGCCAGGGATAAAATAAAGAGGTGAGGGAGGTATGCCAAGGATTTTGGGAGTGGATATTCCTAAGGGAAAGAAGATTGAAATTGCTTTAACTTATCTCTATGGTATAGGCAGGTCTTCAGCCAAGAAAATTCTTGCAGAAGCCCAGATCAGCCCCGAGATCAGGGCTAAGGATTTGAATGATGAGCAGATTTCCCGCATCACGCAGATTATCCAGAAGAATTACAAGGTGGAGGGAGACCTGCGCAGAGAGGTTTCTCAGAATATAAAAACCCTTATGGAGATAGGCTGTTATCGTGGTCTACGCCACCGTCGGGGACTGCCGGTGAGAGGGCAGAGGACCCGTACCAATGCCCGCACCCGCAAAGGTCCCAGTAAAGGAGTAGGAGTGCGGAAGAAAAAGCCCATGGGAGAAGTAAAAGAGGAGAAATAAATGGCTAAAACGAAAAGAGGGAAAAAGAAGATTGTCCAGGTAGGAAATAAGGGAGTGGCACACATTCAGGCAACTTTTAATAATACCATCATTACCATCACTGACCCTGCAGGACAGGTGGTTACCTGGTCAAGTGCAGGGACAGTGGGATTCAAGGGGTCAAGGAAATCCACCCCTTTTGCCGCTCAGATTGCTGCTACCGATGCCGCAAAGAAGGCTTTAGAATGTGGGATCAAAGAGATTGATGTAGTAGTGAAAGGACCCGGTTCGGGAAGAGAAACTGCAATAAGAGCGCTGCAATCTTCGGGTTTGAAGATAAACTCTATAAAAGATGTTACGCCCATTCCCCATAATGGATGTCGTCCGCCCAAGCGGAGAAGGGTATAGTTTGCTTAATTGGTTAAATGGAGTGAGGTGAGATGGGAAGATATCGTGGTCCGGTTTGCAGATTGTGTCGAAGAGAAGGGATGAAGTTATTTCTTAAAGGGGAGCGCTGTATGAGTGACAAATGTGCACTTTCGCGCAGAACCTATCTCCCCGGCCAGCACGGAAAGACAAAGCCAAAACTCAGTGAATATGCCTTGCAGTTGAGAGAGAAGCAGAAGGTTAAAAGGATGTATGGGGTATTAGAGAGGCAGTTTAAGACTTATTTCCGTAAAGCTTCCCAGGCTAAAGGGGTTACCGGAGAGGTGTTATTACAACTTCTGGAGAGAAGGTTAGATAATGTAATTTATGCCTTGGGATTTTCTACTTCCCGAAGACAGGCAAGACAGATTGTTAGACACGGCCATGTGCAGATTAATGGGAAGAAAGTTGACCTTCCTTCCTATTTGGTAAAAGTAAATGAGACCATAAAACTGGTGGGTAAAGAATCCTTTATTAATTTTATTAGGCAGAATCGTGAGCTCTCTAAAGAAAGGCCTCTCCCTGCTTGGTTGGAGTTAAAGGAAGACAGATTAGAAGGGAAGGTCTTAAGGCTACCCTTGCGCAGTGACATTGTTCTTCCGGTAAAAGAATCTCTTATTGTGGAATTATATTCTAAGTAAAGAATTTGTTTTCCTCTCCCCAGAGGAGCGGAAGTGACAAAGGAGGCTGATAAGATGGGAATTAAATGGCGTGATTTTGAGATGCCCAAGAAATTGGTTATTGAAGAAAAGAGTTACACTGATTTCTATGGGAAATTTATTGCTGAACCGTTTGAGCGCGGTTACGGAGTGACCATCGGTAATTCCCTACGCAGGGTTTTGCTTTCTTCCATAGAAGGTTCCGCGGTTACGAATGTTAAAATTGAAGGAGTTCTACACGAGTTTTCTACTCTGCCCGGGGTGTTGGAAGATGTTCCTCAGATTATCCTTAATATAAAGAATCTGGTGGTTAGGACACATACCCGTGCTCCCAAAACCATTGTGATAAATAAAGAGAAAAAAGGTGAAGTTACTGCCCGAGATATCGTTACCGATGAAACTGTAGAAATTATCAATCCTGATTTACATATTGCTACTTTAACCAAGGATACAAAATTCTCGCTGGAGATGGAAGTAAACCGGGGGAGGGGTTATGTCCCGGCGGAAGAGAATAAAAAAGAGGAACAGCCTATTGGGGTAATCCCCATAGATGCCATCTTCAGTCCGGTGAGGAGAGTAAACTTTACTGTGGAAAATACACGGGTAGGACAGATGACCGATTATGACCGGCTTATCTTAGAAGTATGGACAAACGGAGCAATGGCACCTAAGGATGCCCTTCTCTATGCCTCACATATTCTTCAACGGCACCTGGATATTTTTGTAAACTTAGGTGAATTACCTGAGGAAGAAGAAGTGCCGATAGAAGAACCTGAACAGACAGAATTGATGGAGAAGCTTAATATGCCCATAACTGAACTGGAACTTTCGGTAAGGAGTGAGAATTGTCTTAAGGAAGCAAACATTAAGACCATAGGTGATTTAGTTAAGTGCACCGAGCAGGACCTTTTGAAGCATCGCAATTTTGGTAAAAAGTCCTTAGCGGAAATCCAAGGGATTCTTGCCGGGATGGGTCTTTCTCTGGGAATGGGAGTAGAAAAGAATAAGAAAACCAGTAAAGAGAAAGAAGAGGGGAAATGAGACACCGGAAAAAATTTCGTCGGCTTTCGCGTTTTGCAAGCAGTCGCAAAGCCCTGCTTAAAAACATGGCTATTGCTTTATTACGCGAGGAAAAAATTATTACTACTCTGGCAAAGGCAAAAGAAGTGAGACCAATAATTGATAAACTGATAAATTTAGGCAAGCAGAACGACCTTACAAGTAAAAGATTTGCTTTTAAGGTCGTTCAAGACCGCACGATGGTAGAGAAGTTATTTAAGGATATTGCCCCGCGTTTTAAAGATAGAAATTCGGGTTATACACGCATAGTCCATTACCGGCCAAGGCGGGGAGACGGAGCACTTTTGGCTATTCTGGAATTAACGGTACAAAAACCGAAAGAAAAGAAAAAATTGGCTCCCCAGCGAGGGAAAAAGGCAGTTCCTGAGGTAAAGGAGAAAGAAGAGAGGTTAGAAAAAGTTATCGCTGAACCAGAAGCAGAAGTAAAAAAAGAGGTCTTGCCCGAAGAAAAGACTGCACCTCCTGTTAAGGAAGAGAGAGAAGAGATTAAGCAGGAAGAAAAGCCTGTCCCACCTCCTAAGAGAGAAAAACCCAAGAGTTTTCTGGAGGGAATTCGGGGATTATTCAAGAGGAAGAAGGATAGGCAAGAGTAATAGATGGGACAGACCATAAGTGAAAGGATATTTTCCCACCATAGCGGTAAGCCAGTAAAAGCCGGAGAGATTGTTATTGCCAATGTGGATTTTGCCTTCAGTCAAGACGGCACATCCTATTTGGTGATAGAAAAATCTCATTCTCTGGGAGGAAAATTTCATCCCCCGAAAAATTCCTTCGCCATGGTTATAGACCATAGCTCTCCCAGCCCCAGTCAGAAGGTCTCAGAGATTCATAATTTAATGCGCAATTTTTGCAAAGAGAAAAATTTAATTCTCTATGATATTGGAGAAGGAATCTGTCATCAAGTCCTTCCTGAAAGTGGTTTGATTCTCCCGGGCGATTTAGTCTGTGGTGCGGATTCCCATACCTGCACTTATGGGGCGCTCAATGCCTTCTCCACGGGTATGGGTTCAACGGATATTGCCCTTATTCTCAGTTATGGGAGAAACTGGTTTTTGGTCCCGGCAACAATTAAGATGGTTGTGGGGGGAAGAATTCCCTTTGGTTGTTTTGCCAAAGATATAATTTTATACATTATCGGTAAAGTAAAGGCAGATTACGCTAATTACAAGGCAATAGAATTTACGGGAGAGGTTATAAGCGAGTTGAATATGGATGGACGGTTTACAATTGCCAATATGTCTGTGG
>JAMWCG010000227.1 GCA_023818555.1 Candidatus Omnitrophota bacterium | reverse complement strand
TCAATATCTTCTCGGAGAAAATCTACATTAGTTTCATTAACAATGTAAAAACTATCTCCTTTTAAACCCAATCTTTCCGCACGCATCTTTGTCTGTTTTAAAGATTCCTCTCCACTCACATATAAAACGAGGTTATCCTTACTACTCAAACTATGGGCTACCTGAAGAAGCAAAGTAGATTTACCAATCCCTGGATTACCTCCCACTAAGATTACCGAACCGGGGACTATGCCTCCTCCCAGAAGTCGGTCAAATTCCTCTATGCCGGTAAGAACCCTTTTTTCTTCCCGAAGGTCTATCTCGGAAAGACGCCGGGGAGAAGCGGTTTTCCTTTCCCCCTGACTAACCGAAAAGGTAACAGCCTCTTCCACAAAAGAATTCCACTCCTCACAATCAGGACATTTTCCTAACCAGCGCAGGGAGCGATAGCCACAATTCTGACAGATAAAAATTGTCTTCGTTTTACTCATTATTTATCTCTTTTCTCTGGGACGATAAAAGAGTTTCCAGGGGTGCTTTTTCAAATCTTGCAAAAAATCATCCATCTCATTATATAATCTTTCATCGTTGACCAATTTCCCCACGGTTCCTTCACCGCGTTTTATTTTATCCACAATCTCTTGGAGAGAGGAGCTCAATTCCTCTAACTCTCCCGCTAATCTTTTTACATTCCGGATGGTCTCTTTAAAAGTGGTTTTAAATTCGGGGTCAGCCAAGATGTTAGTTATGGAGGAAAGAGAAGCTTCTAATTGGGTGGCAATCTTATAACCTGTCTCGGTTATCTGTGCCATAGAGACAGAGTTTTTCCCGTAAAGAATATCAGCAGGTTTAAGCACCTCGCTTTTCTCCGAACCAGGAATAATCTCCAAATATTTTTCTCCTAAGAGACCCAATGTATTTATATAGGCTATAGAATCTTTATAGACCACAAATCTTTTATCTATCCAGGCAAGCAATTCTACATAGGGTAAGGCAGAAGCTGAAGGATAGACTATCCTAAGGTCTTTTACTTCTCCCACTTTTACTCCCGCCAGCCTTACCGGAGCTCCCACCTCAATCCCATTGGCAAAATTGAAAATTACTTTTATATAGTATCCTGCCACCGCAGTCTTAAAATCGCTGATGGAGAAAACGATGAGCGATAAAATTATTAAGCCGATAAAGACAAATATACCTACTTTCAGTTCAAAATCTCTTTTTTTCAACTTACCCACCTCCTTCCTCTTCCACTGCAATTACTCCTTCAGATTCTCCCTGGATAAATTGTTTTACGATGGGATTGGAGCTCTCCATAATTTCTCGAGGAGTTCCTGAAGCAATGATTTTACCTTTATAAAGCATGGCAATCCTATCACCAATTTTGAAAGCACTTTTCATATCGTGGGTAACCGCAATGGCAGTCACTTTTAATTTATCGTGAAGCGCTACAATGAGATTGTTTATGGCATCCGCAGTAATGGGGTCTACCCCGGTAGTCGGTTCATCATAGAGAATTATCTCAGGATGCATACAGATTGCTCTGGCTAAAGCTACCCTTTTTTTCATTCCTCCGCTTAACTGGGAAGGATATAATTCTTCTATCCCCGGAAGTCCTACCAAGTTAAGACACTCTGCTATCCTTTTTTCTATCTTCTCTTTCTCGCTATATTCATGTTCATAGAAAAAGAAACCCACATTTTCTCTCACCGTCAAAGAATCAAAGAGAGCAGAGTTTTGAAAGAGCATCCCGCATTTCATCCGTATCCGGTCTAAGTCTTTTCCTTTAACCCGGGTAATGTCCTCACCATCTATGATTATTTCTCCTGCATCGGGCTTGAGAAGACCAATAATCAACTTGAGCAGAACCGACTTACCGCATCCGCTCCGTCCAATAACTACCACTGTCTCTCCTGTGTTTATTTTCAAATTGAGATTATTCAAAACTATCTTATCCCCAAAGGATTTACAGAGATTGATTATCTCAATCATTCTTTTTTTATTTAAACATAAAATAAAAGAGAGCAGTAAAAAGACAATCCGCAGCGATGATTAAAATAAAGGAAAAAACCACTGCCCGGGTAGTTGCCCTCCCTACCC
>JAMWCG010000018.1 GCA_023818555.1 Candidatus Omnitrophota bacterium | reverse complement strand
TTAGGGAGGGTAATTTTCTTTTACTTTTGGAGATCACGATATGCATAGGTCGCCAAAAGAATCTTTAAAAAGTCGGGAAGGATAAAGGGAAGTACGCCCTTGGAGAAAAGTGAGAGAAGATTTTGTTTTATAAAGAGGCGCAACTGACTTAAGCCAAAGAGATAGATAATAAAAGTACCTAACAAAAAGGAAGCAAAAAGAAAAAAAGTATTTCTCCTCTTTTTATAAACCAACTTCCCCGCTCCCCAGGAAGCGAAGAGAAATCCCCAAAGATAGCCTCCGCTGGGACCCAGGAGATGGAGTAATCCAGCTCTCCCCCCGGAGAAAACCGGTATTCCCAACATGCCCAACCCCAGATAACCCAACTGACTTAAAAGTCCCAGCCAGGGACCTAAGACTGCTCCGGAAAGAAGCACAAAGAAGCTCTGTAAGGTTAGAGGCACAGGAGTGAAGGGAAGCGGGATA
The DNA here is from genome assembly GCA_023818555.1 of Candidatus Omnitrophota bacterium. Lineage (GTDB taxonomy): Bacteria > Omnitrophota > Gorgyraeia > DTHP01 > DTHP01 > DTHP01. The sequence goes on along the minus strand of JAMWCG010000018.1, from coordinate 10,443 downwards.
TAAATATAGGCTCCTAAGGCAGTGAGGATGATAAAAAGACAAATACCCCCTATCTTAGTAAAAAAGAAGGATTTTATTATCTCTCCCTTCGTTCTATAAATCCTTCTTCCTGCGTAGTAAATCTCCATCTCTTTTTACCTCCGCTTATCCTGGACCGGTTTAGCAGTGAGATAGATCGCCCACGGACCCAAGAGGAAAGAGGCAATATATATAGAGAGCACAAAACATATTATACCCGAAAAAACCTTAAAGAGGCAAGACAATAACAATAATATGCCGATAAGCGTAGAGGGTTTCAGAGCAGAGTAAAAATCCCATAATTTCATTCTGGCGGTTTCCAGTTCTCCCATTGCCCCGGTTTTCCAGACAAACGGTCTATTTCTTATCTGGGCAAATAAATTCTTCACCTGGGCAGGAGGCCGATAGACCAAATCCAACTTATGAATTAAATTAGAAACAAAAGTTTCCATTATTCCCTCTTTAATAATTCTTAACCAAGATTTATCTATCTCCACCACCGGATCCTGATAGAGTTTTCCTTTCTTTTTTACCACCCAAGGAGCAAGAAATTTAGGAATGACAATACTGATTAAGGGAATGCTTATAAAAAGTGCGAGAAGTATCTGGGGTTTATCTAAACTGAACAAGATTAATTTCCCTCTCTTTCCTGACTCCCAGGCAAAAATCATTCCTAAAAGCCAGAGTTCATAAACAGGAATCCCAATCAAACGACGCAAAAGCACAAAGAGATGGGTCTTTCTTCCCGGCTCAAATTTCTTTAATAAAAACCTCCTTACCGTCTCCAGATCTCCCCAATCCCATTGCACCACCCGGAGAAGTTCTGCGAGTTTATTGGAGAAACTTTTTTCGTAAATATAGACATCCTCACATAACACACACCAGGCTTTAAGAGCCTCTTGGAAATCGTGACTCGCAGATTTTCCCGGATGCAGCCATTCACTTTTAATCACTTCCCTTACATATCCCTCCACCTGCAGAGCTCCTTTACCATAAAAGGGGCTAAAAACAAAAAGTCTCCATTTTGCTACGGGATCAAACTCATACATCCTCCGCGCCCAAGAACACAACTGGATAAATCTATCCTCCTTGGGGTTGGTGAGCTCAATGGAGGGCTGCCAGATAATAAAATCTTTGTTTGCCGGATGCACGATTTTCGCTACCAGTTTTCTTATCTGTCCCTCAGGCCAGTAATTATCCGCATCAGAAACAATGGCCACTTTGATGGTAGCCTGTTTGTCTACAGCGATATCCTTCCCATTTAAAATCTCGGAGACCGAGCCTTGCAGACCTAAAGTGCGCACATCTCCCAATATTTCGTCCCAGATGGGAAGCTGGGGATTGCGGGTTCCTTTGGTCCAGGGTTCCCAGATTTTATCTTGATAATTATAAGGCTTCGTCTTCCCTGCATAGACAAGCATGAGCGCATCATGGAGTATGCCCACTTTTTTGAAAAAATCGCAGTGAGGATTGCGATGGAAATAGAAAACCGTTCCCATTCCAAATTCATTCTGTAATTTTTTAATCTCCTTCCTTGTCCATTCCCTTACCGCTGTATCTCGGGTATTGTCAATAACGATGAACTTCAAATTATTCTTATTCTCAGTCCGCGTATTTAAGATGTCTCTACGCATATTGGTCAAGAGGGTTTCCATTTCGTAAGTGGTTTTGGCAAAGATGGGTCTGAAGAAAGCTACTTTTATGTGAGGAGGAATCCCTTTCTCAATAATTTCCGGAACCTCCTGGAGAAGAAGGGGTTTAGTAAAGGCATAGATTAAAAAATGGAGAATTAGGGCAACAATCCCCGAAACACAGTAGGCAAAGAGCAAAAGCATGGGAATAAGAAAAAATAAATTATGCCAGGTAAAACTAAAGTAATAAAGCCAGGTAAGAAAAGAAACCAGGCCCCACTTTACCAGACGATAAAATAAAATTTTGGAGGAAGACGCTCTTAACTCATCCATCACTACCCCCTTTTCATCTTCCGTGCTACAGTGATAAACCCTGTATGTCCAATAATCCGGTGACAGGGTCTCACCGAAAGTCCCTCTATATTCCAGGGTCTGACTATGGATTCCATTGTCTCTATAAGAGAAAAATCTCCTGCTTGCTGAAGAGATTTTACAAACTTCTCAGATTGAGTGATGGTCGGTAAATAAGCAAGGACAATCCCTCCGGAACGGAGAGATGTTTTTAGCGTATTTAGGGCTTCCCAGGGACAGGGAAGGTCTAAGATTATCCTATCCACATCCACTTCCTCAATACCCGTATAAATATCTTTGATTTTAAATTTAAGATTGGGAACTTCTCCTAAAAAATTCTTTATATTCTCTTTGGCAATCTCCTGTAGGTCTTCCCGAACATCATAAGAGATAACCTCTCCCTTTTCTCCCACCAAGCGGAGAAGAGCAAGGAGTAATGCCCCTGAACCGCTTCCCGCCTCTACAATCTTTAAACCAGGATAAATATCCGCCCAGAGGAGCACTATCCCCAGGTCCTTGGGATGCATTATGGCTGATTTGCGTGCCATTTTTTTTATAAACTCATTAAGCGTAGGACGAAAAACAAAAAATTCCCTCTCGGTATGGGTAAGGACTACTTCCCCCTCTTCCTTATCTAAAGCCTGACGATGTTCAATTATCCCCCGGTGAGTCATAAATTTACCATCTCTATGCAACCTCTGGAGATAAGATTTGTTTTTAAGGGGGTCATAAAAAATAACCAGGTCGCCTTCCTTAAATCCTTTTTCTTTACAATACTTATCTTCCCTAATCTCTTGCTTCATCGCTCTTAAATCTTAAAAGATATTCTCTGAAAAGATTGTCTAAGAGAACATAGGTATTATCTTCCCTTTTCTTCAGCAATCCTTTGTCCACCAGACGATAGACAAAGTTTTTAATATTGGCGATGGGGAAATTCTTTGCTCTTCTTTCCAAAATCATTATGGAACGCAGGTCCTGTAAACTGAGGGGCGAATTTTTCTCCATAAAGATAGAGATCAACTCTTTTTCTCGCTCACTGGCTTTATGATAAAGAACCTCAAAATATTCCCGACCCAGGTCACGGAGCGTATTACGCAAAGCAACTTCCCAGGAATTCTCGTCCACCACCCCATTCAACTGTGCATCAAAAAGATTACTGCAGAGTAACTGCAATTCATAAGGATGACCCCGAGTAAAGAGAAAGATTCTTTCTTTTATCTGGGAAGTAAAATCTATCCCCGTCCCTTCTAAACTCCCCTCTATAAAACGGAAAACCTCTTCTCGGTTAAATGGCTCAAGAATAACTTTACGCCGAAAAAATCTACCGATGGGGTCATGTTTATCTAAAAAGTTATTCCACCCTTCCGGTGTAGAGGAAAGCACAAAGCAAAATTTTGTCTTCCCTATCACATCCTCGCGACTCAGGGTTGCCCGCAGAAGGTCAATTATCTCCACTCGGGGGAGGAAATTCTGAACATCGTCCAAGAGAATAAAGGCAAGGGGAAATTGCATCCGGTTCCAGATATGCAAAAAAAACTGAGCCAACCTAATCTGCAGGGGAAAAAACTCTTTCTGCTTAAAGTCTAACTCTTTTCTCAAGAGATTAACTTCCTCATCCCTTAAAGGAAGGACGAGCATTATCTCTTCCAGGATTAACCTCAATTGAGAAACCACGCTTTCTTTTCTTTCTCCCTTATTCACTCCACAGTAAGCAACCCAACAGCCCTCTCTCTGAGCTATTTTCTTAAACTGTCTTAAAAGGGCAGTTTTACCAATCCCCCATTCTCCAATAATGAGCAGATGCTCGGCTCTTCCCACCTTGCCTTCCTTAAGGAGAGAGATGAATTCACTTAAAGCATTCTCTCTCCCACTGAAGAACTTTGGCTCCAGCCCTGACTGGGGGGTAAAGGGATTGGTCTGAACCATTTTAACTAACGTAAAAAGATATTGAGGAAGAAAATGATTGCTCCCATAACCATAAATAATATGCCGGTTTTTAAATTGTGTTTGAGAGCTCCTTCCTCACTAAAAATAAGTCTTTTCCCCAATTCATTCAACCTCTTTACTAAATTAGGAGTAAGAGAGAAAAGAAGGCCAAAGATAAAAATAATTATCCCCAGAAATTGTAAGAAATGTCTTATCCCCATTAGCATTATTTTAATCTCCTCTCCCATTATATTCTCCTTTCTAACTATGCAGATTAAAGAGAAGTTCGTCAACCTCAAAAGGCCGACGCAGAAACACACAGGGTTGAGAAATCAGTGAGGTAATTTCTTCAGCCTCCAGAGGAGAAGAGTCGGTGATTAAAATAAAACGCGCCCTTTCCGGAAAGTTTGTCCGGTTTTCTTGCAGGAATTTTTTAAAATCAAAACCGGGGATGGCTAAATCCAGAATAAAAATATCAAAATTATTCAGGGGAGGAAGGGCCTTCAATTCATCTATATTATTTAATGAAGTAATTTCAAATAAATTCGAAAGATTATCCCGGACAATGTCCTCCAATAAACTGTCCTGGGTGAAGAGGAGGAGCTTCTTAAATCCCTTTTTTATTTCTTTCTCCCAATCCTGTGTTCCCGCTAAGGCTTTTTTTACTACCGACAAAAGAACTTCCGCGTCGTAGGGTTTGGTGATATAATAAATCGCTCCACTGGCATATCCCTTGGTAATATCCTTGGGTTCCGTTTTGGCAGAAAGAAAAATCACCGGTATAGTAGTGGTGGTGGAGATATTCTTCAATCTTTCACATAAGGAGTAGCCATCTCCTCCCGGCATCATAATATCTAAGATAATCAGGTCGGGTTTTTCATGCACCGCCAATTCTAATCCTTTTATTCCGTCAAGCGCAGTGATAACTTCATATCCTGCCTTCTCTAACCTGAATTTCAAAATACGCAAAACATCCTGTTCATCGTCAATAAGTAAGAGTTTTTTCTTTGCCATTACCTCTCTCCCAAAACCTGTTTAACCTTTCTGATGAGCTCTTCGCTTTCAAATGGCTTTTCAATATAATCGGAAATATTCTGGAAATAAAAGATATCCTCCATCTTATCTTTTTCCTTTACGGAAAGAATGATCACCGGAGTTTTCCCTACCTCCCTATCCTTACGCAGTTCCCGCAGGGTAGTATAACCATCCATATTGGGCATCATCACATCTAAAATAACTAAATCAGGCTTTTCTCTCCGCGCAATCGCCAAGGCAGACATCCCTTCTTCTGCAGTAAGCACATCGTAACCCTGAGCAATCAGTCTTGCTTTAATTATCTCCCGAACATCCTCCTCATCGTCCACCACTAAAATCTTCTTCCCCATCTTATTTCTCCTCCTTCTTAATCAAATTCTTCTCCAGGAGTTCCTCCTCTGCTTTAGAAAGTAAGGTCTCTTTCTTTTCAGCCTCCTCCGGATACACAGCAATCCCCGCATCAAGAAAAAGAGAAGAGATTTTTTTTATCTCCTCATCCTTCCCTACCGCTTCATTTATACGCTCTACAATCTTAAGTGCTCCCTCCCTATTTGTCTCGGCAATTACCGCCAGAAATTCCCCCTCCTGGTAATGGGAAATCCTATCCTTTGGTCCGCGCACAGTGCGTCTAATTACTTCTTCTATTCGCTGGTTGAGCACTTCCCATTCCTTATCCCATAAACTCTTTCTCAATTCCTCACATTTTTGAATCCGGAGGAGGATAAGCGAAAAACTTACATGGTGAATTTTATATTTATTTATCTCTTCATCAAGAATGAAATTTAATTCAATATTTTTCTTATATACCGGAATACGAAAATAAAACTCACTTCCCTTCCCCACCTCTGATTCCACCCCAATATTACCTCCGTGCAATTCTACAATATTTTTACAAATCGCCAGACCTAACCCGGTTCCGCCACTTTTCCGGGTGAGGGGCGAAGCCAATTGGGAAAAGGGGGTAAAAAGTTTGGGAATATCTTCCTGGGCAATTCCCGGTCCGGTATCTCTTACCGAAACCTCTATCTCTTCTTTACCCTCCCGCAAAAGTGGTCTGGTTCTTATCCAGATTGTTCCCCCTACAGGTGTAAACTTTAGTGCATTACTTAACATATTGGTAAGTACCTGATTTATCTTCTCCGGGTCCATCCAGCTCTCCGGTAATTCAGGACTCAATTCCATCTTTACTTCTATCGACTTATCCTGAATAGCAGGATACATTGCTTCATAGACAATCTGCACAACTTGATTAAGATTAGTCCGCCGGGGATTGAGACTTGCCCCACCTGATTCTAATTTAGAAAAGTCAAGAATATCGTTTATCAGATTGGTTAACCGCTCAACATTCTTTTCTGCAATCCTTAAAAATTTCATCTGTTCTGAATTTATCTCTCCCGCTTCTCCATCCAAAATAAGGGAGATGCTCTCCCTTATAGAAGTTAGGGGTGTGCGTAACTCGTGGGAGACTACCGAGACAAAATCACTCTTTATCTGGGAAAGTTTTTTCAAATATTCATTTGCCCTCTGTAATTCGGTGGTTGTCTGGAGAAGGATTTCTCTCTGGCTCCGGAGTTCAGTATTTATCTTTTCTATCTCACCCTGCTTCTCCCTGAGCGAGTCATAGGCATGGATAAGCTCTTTCTTTATCTTTATCGCCTCGCGGTTAAGAAAATGGGTAAAGAAGCTCACGAAACCCAAACCTATAAATTTAATAAAGCAGGTTCTTATAATCGGGAAAGTAAACTCTTTATTTACCAAAACTGTATCAAGAATAATGAGAATATAAATAATGAAAAGGAGGGAAAGAGAACTGGAGAGATGGCTAAAAAATGCGGTGGAAACAACCAAGGGTAAAAGATAGAGAAACCAAAAAGGGCTCTCCGCCCCTCCCGTAAAATGCTCAAACACCAAAACAGAAGTAATAAAGAGAAGACACCAGAGATAAATTCTTCTTTCCTGCTTTAAATGAGGAGGCAAGAGACGAAAAATTAGCAGACCCGCCATCGCCAGACTGAGGATAATCAGATAGAGAAAAGGCAATTCAGCATTTTGGGCATAAAACCACTTAATCACCCAAGAGATAAACAAAAGCCCCCACCATGAGGTAACCTCCAGCACAGTTTCATACCTCAGATATCCTTTTTCCTTGCGGGACATCCTTTTGGCAACCATAAAGCTAACTCTTCTTCTGGCGGTGCGGTTTACCCGAACGCCTTTTTCTCCAGCGCCGGGTTTTCAGTTTTCGGGGAAGTCCCATCTTTATTCCTCAATAGTAATTGCCTCTACGGGACAATCTTCTTTTGCTTGGCGACAAGTATCCTCTACATTTTTGGGAACAGGGTTGGTTTTTACCTTTGCTTTATCACCGTCCATAAAAAAGACCTCCGGACAGGTCTGCGTACAGAGTTCACAACCAATACATAAATCAGGATTAATCTTAGCAATCATCTTATCTCCTCCTTTTTACCATTTTATTCCGTGTTTTTTAAAAAACTCCTTATCTTTATCAGAAAGTTTAAAGACAGCTCTCTTATGCAAATTCTCTTTTGGGAGATTCTCTTTAGCCATGACTATCAGCAGAACCTGAAGCTCCAGGCCTTGCTCTTCTATCTTTTCGCGCAATTCTTTAAATTCCTGGGAATTAAAGATGGTTTTTCTGAGAAGTCTTTCTAACCTTAATAATCCATCGCTCAATTCTTTATCTTTCTTACTCTTCATTCTCATCCCCCCTTTCTATTTTTATACTTTATCATAAAATAAAAAGTGTGTCAATTATCTTCAAATCTTTTTATATTCTCTCAGATAATCGTGAATAATCTTCGCATGGTCAAAAGCAAAATCAATTTTTCTCAATTCTTCAAGAGAGAATATCTTAACCTCCTGCGCATCTGTATCCGCGCGAGGCTTTCCCTCTGCCTGAGCAATGTAAACTGTAGAAACTGTGTGAAAACGGGGGTCGCGTTCCGGAGAAGAATAAGTATGAAATTGCACAAGATTCTTCAACTCAAGTCCGGTCTCTTCCTTTGCTTCCCGCATCACCGCCTCCTCCAGACTCTCTCCATAATCTACAAAACCTCCCGGAAGCGCCCAGCCAAAAGGAGGATTTCTTCTCTTGATCAAAACTATTCCTCCTTTTGATTCAATAATCACATCCACGGTCACCAAAGGACTATTTCTAACTTTTCTCTCTATATTCTCCAAGGTCTCCTTAACTATGCGCGCAAAAATTTGGTAAGCTTCTTGCTCATAGAGACAGAAGATTATTCTTTCTATGCAGGAGCTTTTTCTCACCAGATGCTTATATACTGCCTGGGTCATAATCTTTCCTGCCTCCTCATAGGAAAATTCTCCCACACCACAACCTAAGGCCGGAAACGCCAGTGATTTTATCTTCAGTTCCTCCGCCAATTCTAAAGCCTTCTCACAGGCTGAACGAATTTTATCTTCATCGGTCTTAAAATCCATACCCATAGTTGCGCTATGGATTACAAACTTAGCCGGGAGTTCTCCCGCGGAGGTATAAATCGCTTCTCCTATTTTAATCGGCCCCTTGCTCATTGCCTCCTCTTCTATTACTCTACCCCCTTTTTTCTTAATGGCTCCTGCCACGCCTCCTCCCATAATCAATCTATTGTTTGCCGGATTAACAAGAGCATCTACTTTTAACTCCGTAATATCTCCCCTCACTATCTCTATTTTGCAATTATTTATTTTCATCTCCTTCTCACAATCTCTTTTTTTCTCTTCTCCTCTCATTTAATCTCTGGCTTACTTGTGTTCTATAAATAATTTATATCCCTTAAGGTTTAGAGAATAGGAAATAAGTTTGCTTGGTTCAGTAACAAAAAAAATGGGAGGTCTCCCTCTCCCCTTTGGCGTGACCTCAGCGTGGACAGTATCTTTAAGCAAAGTAAATACACTCGTGAGAGGTTGATTATATCTCAATCTAAGAGCAATGAAATCTTTTTCACTTAACTGCCTATCCTCTATTTTCCTTTTTAAGGATTTATATTTATGCAGGGCAAGAACTAAATAGAGTGGTTTAAAAATAAGGTGGTCTGCACTGAGCAGAATGAAATCTTCGTTATCGGGATGCACATTGAGTATTATTTCCTGAGTATTAAGAACGACACAGATTAACTTGTGTGTCCCAAAGCGGGGAGCACTGGAATAAATCTCCTCAACCCGAGAACCATTCTCTCTATATCTATATAATTCTGCTGGAGGACGCAGTAATCTAATCAGTCCACGCTCCTCTAAAAGTAAGAGCGTATCCCTATCCATTTCCCGGGACAGCAAAATAATCTTTTGCATGGAGTAAACTCCTCTTCTCTCGCCAAAATAACTCTATTCCAGTCCCATCTTCTTTAGTGCCTCTTCCCCACTCATCCTTCCCCCGGTAACATCCTCGGGGAGATAAAGCATCACTCCTCCTTTTACCGGCCTGACCACCAGCTTCCCCTCTTTAGCTAACTGGTTGGTTATTTTTACCGGGTCAACACCAGCAAAATACTTCCTGAAGGCTTCATTGAATCCGGAGTATACAGAATGAATCCCCCGATAGCCTGGCCGGCGTAAAGTCATAATTGCCTTGCGGATAAACTCTTCATAACTCAATTTTTCTTCCATCTCTCTTCTCCTTTCTTACATTTTTATTTAACAATTTTACCATAACCTTATCCTAAAACAAAACAGAAAAACTATCCTCATTGATACCCCACCTTATGAATTTTTGCGTTAGAAGAAGAGAATTAGACCCCCTCCACAGACCGCCGGGTTAAAATCGCCAAACTAATTGCACTCATCTTCTCCTCCTTAACTTTTTTATCTTCTCCTCAACAAACCAAGAGAAGAAATTACGGTATTTTCTCTGAAGATATTTTTTCTTCCAATCATAGGAGGTGATTATTTTACGACAGTTATTCATTCCGCAACTGCATTTAAAACTGTATTTAAATCCTGCATCCGTCATCGCATAGTCATAGGTAATTTCCTCCCCTGGTTTTATATCCCTCATGGCCACCATAACCAGATGCCCTTTTATCCCTGCATTGGGTTGGCAACTGTGGTTAAAATAATCATCGTCCTCCAAAAACTTTCCTCTCCGGTCAGAAATGAGATAGAAACCTTCAGCAATCTGGGTGGCATAATGATAAACTGCAGGAAATCCTTTGCGGGAAAGACTCTTCAGTTCCTTCTCCGTAACAATATCCCCTCCCCACACAGCAATAATCTCTCCTTTTTTAATCAATTCCTTAGCAAATACTCCTCTTCCGGAAATAGGCGACTTCGCAATCTTTGCTTTTTTAATAAGATAAGAATGTCTCAACATCGCAAACTTCTCCGTAAAATAATTCCCTTATCCCTCGCCTCTTTTAAAACTTCAGCAAAGATGGTCTCCTCCTTCCCCAGTTCTTCTACAAAAATAATTCCCTTCCGGGGAGTCCCTCTTAGAAAAATGGTTTTACAGAGAACCACAGGA
>JAMWCG010000226.1 GCA_023818555.1 Candidatus Omnitrophota bacterium | reverse complement strand
ATCTGCTGAAGGTAAAAAATACTTTCTCTTTGGATAAATTCTCACTTATTTTGTGGGTTAAACCTGATACGCTTAAGATTGTAAAAGAAAGCAGACACATTTTTAGGTTTTTTTTCCGTCTCAAGGAGCATCTCAGCAATAAGATTGAAAAAAATCTACCCTATCCTCACCAGGCTATTCTATCTGCTTTAATTTTGGGGGAACGGCAAAAACTACCTTCCCTAATTAAAGATAGTTTTATGCGAACAGGGACAGTCCATATTCTCTCAATCAGCGGTCTCCATGTGGGGATGATGGTGTATATATTTTATCTTTTTCTGAAACTTTTAAGATTTCCTCGGCAGATTTCTCTTTTTCTCCTTATCCTTTTTATTATTCCCTATGTTATTCTCACTGGGGCTAAAGCTCCCATAGTGAGAGCAGGGATTATGTCCGGAGTTTATTTGTCAGGACTAATTCTACGGAGAGAGGGAAATATTCTCAACAGTTTAGCCATTGCCTGTTGGTTAATTCTTATATTTGACCCATACCAGTTATTTAATGCAGGATTTCAACTTTCTTTTCTGGGGGTTTTGAGCATTGTCCTTTTTACTCCACTCATAGAGAATTATTTTTTAAGGGAGAAAGAAGAGAGGGTTATTTTTAAAAAAGCGCATATAAAAAGGTATCTCTTTAGATTATTTGCGGTCTCTTTGAGTGCTTGGCTCGGTTCTTCCGGACTGATAGGATATTATTTCAAAATAATTAACCCTATTGCTATTCTAGCAAACATTATAGTAATTCCTTTGTCCTTTTTTGTCCTTGCCACCGGAATAATTTTCTTATTTTCCTTTTCTTTGTTTACCTCTCCTCTTTCCACAACCAATTTGTTGACCATAGAGATTCTTCTTAAAAGCGTTACTTTCTTAAGTAAAATTCCTGGAGGGACAGTCTCCGTTACCAATTTTTCTTTTCCACTGGTTATTCTTTATTATCTATGCTTGGGGATAATTACTCTTGTAATAAAAGTAAGGAGAAAGCGATGATTTTTCGCTTGCCTTGCAAGGATTATTTTGTTAAAATTACTCCCAGCAGGGGAGGTTGGTTTTATTATTCAATGAGGGAGGTGATTTAAGTGGGTAAATTTTTAGCAATTGTGGGAGGATTGGTGAGTATTGTCTTGGGAATAAAATTCTTGACCCCCAGTTGGTGGTGGAAAGATTTTCTTACCGTCTTAAAGGGAAGTCTTCCCCCAATGCTTATCTTTGGCGGGTTGATTGCTTTAATTGCTGGAATTGGAGAAGTAAAGGATGCAATAGCCAGAGCGAAAGAGAAGAAAGAAGAAGAGAAAAAATAAAACAATTTTCAAAACAGCCTCCCCTTGCGCTGATTAATACTCAGAAATTGAATTTAAGGAAGAAAATAGTTTTAAACTTGTTTTAAAAATGAGCCCCCAGGGCTCATTTATGGTTTATAAAGAGATAGTCCTCTCAATTATATAAATATGGAAAGAGAGAAATTGTTGGACTTGGTTAATTATCTAGCCGATATTTATCCGGTGGGTGATTTACTGAACTTAAAAGATAGATTCCCGGTCCAGATTTTCATAGTGGGGGGATTTATTCGTGATTTTATCCTGGGGAGGAGCAGGAATAGAATGGGCATAGAGATAGATTTTGCTCTTAATAGAGATGTAGATAAATTTGTCTCTCTCTTTGCTAAACAAATGAAGGGGCACCTTGTGCTTTTAGATGAGCAGAGCAAAACTTACCGGGTAATCTTGGAAAGAGAAAATCTATATCAATTTGATTTTAGCCAATTTCGGGGAGGAAGTATAGAAGAAGATATTTCTCTACGCGATTTTACTATTAATGCTCTGGCCATAGATTTAGAGGGATTGAGAAACCCAGCGTTTTTAAAACTGATTGACCCTACAGAGGGATTTAAGGATATAGAGCGAAGGTTAATCCGAGTGGTTTCGGAGAGAAGTTTTCGGGATGACCCTCTGCGGATGGTCCGGGCTTTTACTTTTTCTCAAGAATTAGGGTTTGAGATTGAGCCTTTTACGGAAAGATTAATAAAGGAAAATGCCCTCTATTTATCAGAGGT
>JAMWCG010000017.1:2595-11046 GCA_023818555.1 Candidatus Omnitrophota bacterium | reverse complement strand
TGCCCCTTTCATTAAAAACAATATCTTCTTTTTTAAATCCATATTTTCTTAAGAGAAAATCTGCCTGATATAAACGGTATTCACGCAGTCTGGGACACTCGGGATGGTTCTCCAGAGGAGTGTCTTCTATAGGGATAAATCCACTGTAGTAGATACGCTTTATTCCATATCTCTTATAAATCCCCTCGGCAAAAAAAATAATTTCTTTATCTGTTTCTTTGCTTACTCCCGCCATTAACTGTGTAGTGATTCCTGCTTTTAGAGGATAGAGCCTATTTACTTCCAGCATCTCTTCTAAGGTAGGAATAATTATTTTCTGCAAGTCTTTTTCCGGAGAAATTTGTTTTAAGTAAATCTCTCCTGGAGCTTCCAAGTTAAGGGAAATTCTATCACTCCATTTTACTGCTTCAAAGATAAGTCTCTTATCTACCCCGGGGAGAATTTTAAAGTGAATATACCCACGATAATCATAATTTTTTCGCAAAATCCTCAGGGTCTCTAACATCTTCTCCTGCGTGAGATTGACATCCTTTTCTATAGCTGAGGATAAAAATAGACCCTGGACTTTTTTTCTCTGATAATAAGTAAAAAATATTTTTGCCAATTCCTGAGGGGTAAAGGAAAATCTCCTAAAATCTCTATCCCTGCGGTTAATACAGTAAAGACAGTTATTCTTACAGGCATTTGTTTGCAAGACTTTAAATAAATTTACACAAAAACCACCTTCTCCCACTGCCTGATAGATAAATTCATCTTTCCATTTGGTTTCAAATCTTTTGGGCAAACCAGAGGAATCAAAAGTTGCCTCTCTTCCCAAAATTTTCAATTTCCTCTCAAATTCATAGACCATACTAAATCTTTTTTATTATCCTATCCTCTACTTCAAAAGTTTTACCCAGAAAAAGTTCCGTAACCCAGATATTTGTTTGCGTATGCAAAGTCATCTCAGAAACTTTAATTTCTCCCCCGCAGAAGGCAAGCCAGGGAATTAAGTTATCTGCTAAATGTCTATCCACAGCTGCACCGGATTCAATCTCTTTAATTAATTTCTTGGCTACCTCTTCTCCCACTTTCTCTGCAGGTTTGCCTCTTTCTCCCAAAGCATCGGCGCCAAATAAAGCATGGGTATCGGTTTCTACCCCAAGCACAATTCCTGAACCCGGAGAGAGCGCTTCACTATATTCAATTTCAATATCTATATCTAAATTAAATCTCCGCTTAAGAATCTCTCTTGCCTTTTCTGCCTGTCTTTCTGCCACGCTTTGTTTTTGTAGAGATTGGGAAGCATGACTTATGCCTCTAATTCTGGTAATTCTCCCCTGTTTAATTAAAGTTAAGGGAAAGAGTTTTTTTACCCGAGAAATCTTTACCTCCACCTCACCCCCACCTTTAGGATAATATCCTCTTTTTAACAAATTTAATTCTATCTCCACACCTAATCTCCGCAATAAAGGAATAAGCACAATCTGATAATATTCTATGGGGATCTGTCCCTTACCACAAGTCCCTCCTTTAACTTTTAAATCTAGTCCCGCGGGACAGAAACAGGCAGGAAGGATTAAACTCTGTAATAAAAGCCCAATTGAGCCGGCAGTACCGATATCCAAAGATAAAAACTTACTTTTTAAAGTCTTCGGAATAAACTCAATCTCCCTTGAGCCAATCTCTAAGCCTTTATATTCTGCATCCGTGATTTCCGCAACTGCCCGGAATGTATGAAAATGCTGTGCCTTAAGTCCTGGCTTTAGCCTTTTTGCCCGGATATTGTAGATATGTATGGGTTTACCGGTTAGGGCTGAAAGGGCCAAAGCAGTCCGCAAAATCTGGCCTCCTCCCTCTAAGTAATCTCCGGGAATCTCAATCATAGATTTTTTTAAGAAACTTAACTATTTTATGCTGATATTCTTCTTTATAAAGACTATAACCTTCGCCATGGTCTGCTCCGGGGATAATCCAGAGTTCCTTTGGTTCTTTAGCTTTCTCAAATAAACTGTAGGCATTTTCAGGAGGAATCTGGAAGTCCTTTTCTCCATTGATAATAAAAACTGGCCGGGGAGAAATTTGAGAGATTGCATTCTGAGGAGAAATTTTCTTAGGGTCTATCCCAAAACGGAGGAAATAAACTATGGTTAATAAAATATTAGAAGGAAACTTAGGTAAATGGTAAAAACTTTTTGCGAGATGAATCATAGAAGAATAGAGGTTTTTATAGGCACTATCAGAAATTACCGCTTTAATCCGTTCATCTTTTGCAGATACCATAATCGCTATCGCTCCTCCCATAGATAAACCAAAGAGACCAAGATTTTTATTTTCTAAATCTTTTCTTTGATAGAGATAATCTATCGCTCCTTCCAGGTCTCTTTGTTCAAGGTAACCGAAGGAAGAGGTTTTACCTTGACTCTCTCCATGTCCGCGAAAATCAAATAAAAAAACATTAAATCCTTCCCGATAAATAAACTCAGCAATCTCTAAAAGGTCAGATTTATTTGTTCCTAAACCGTGACATAAAATGACCAGAGGAAGGTTTTCATCTCTTAGGATCAACCAACCCTTCAATCTGAATCTGTCTCGGCTATAAAAAATAATTTCTTCATAAGGGAGACCATATTCTGAAGGCAAAGTCTTATCCTGCCAGTGGGGAAGGAAAGTATTGCGGATAAAAAGGGCCATGGTAAAAGAAAAAAGTCCTATACTTAGAATAAAAATAATTTTTAGAAAGGTAAAAATTTTTATCCCCCAAGATGTAGACACTGTCTAAGAAAAATTAACCCAAATCTTCTCACCTTTTTTAACTCCTAATTCCTTTTCTGCATTTCCACAACTTAGGGAAATTTCCAAAAGATTTCTACTTCCCCAGATAGCCAGAAGTTCTCCCTTTTTAGATTCTGCATAAGACTTGTTTATTTTATAAATTTTTCTTTTCTTTATCTCAATATAAAAATGACTCTGACCTCTTTGGGTTATTTTCTGCCAGAAAACACCTGAGCCTTTTTCTATATTGGTAACTAAATTGCCAAAGTGGTCAATATGGATAACCTCACCGATTAAACAGTCCTTTTTCATTATTGGCTTATTTAATTTGAGGGTTTTTATTTTTCTCATCTCAGAGCCAAATCTCTCTAAATCTATCCCCTTAGAAATGTAACCGGCAACAGGAGCCATTATGTCTCGCCCATGGAAAGTAGAACTAATCTCTTTTAGAAAAAATCTTTTATCTTTTACCTCCACAATCTTTTTTGATTTTTCCTTTTCTAAAACCTTAGTTAAGAGACCGTTATCAGGAGAAATAAAGATATATTCCTTTGTCTCTAAAATAACAATTTTCCTTTTCGTTCCCACACCAGGATCAACTACGCAAAGAAAGATAGTCCCTTTCGGAAAGAATTTATAGGCAGAACCTAAGAGATAATTTGCCCAGGTAATATCCTGAGGAGGAATATCGTGGCAGAGGTCAATAATTTTTGCCCGCGGATTTATACCCGAGATTACTCCCTTAACCACGCCTACATATTCATCACTTTGTCCAAAATCGGTAAGCAAGACAATTACTGCCATCTTATTATAGGAAAATTATTCCTCAATCTTTAACCCCTTGTCAAGTGAGAAATTGTGTGTTATATTTTAAAAGAAGGGATACGATGAAGAAAATCTTTATAATTCTGGAAATTTTTTTCTTAGAAAAATCTCTCTTATTTTCTTCGCAAGAATTCATCTCTCGGCGTATCCGCAACCCCATCGTTTTCCCTGCCTGGATGGAAAAGGCAGGAATTGTGAGTGAGTTTAAAACAAATTTAGATAAAAAGAAAATCCCCCCCGAAAACTTACATATTGTCAAAGAGTATAAAATCTTAGAAAAATTAGAAAAATACTGGAAAGCTAAGTATCCATCAGGTTCAAAAGTATTCAATAGGGTTGAGGAATTGGTAAATGTTCTTATCCACTGGACAAATACTATTATTAAGGAAAAGGAAACTCTGCAAAATTATGGGTTAGAATCAACCAGCATAAAAAAATTTATAGATTTAGGAATAGGAGGCTGGGCAGATGTGGGAATAATTGCCGATTTATATCCTGAGACAGAAATTGTGGGGGTGGAAAAATTCAGTTATCCCTATGATAAAGCTTTAGAAACTCTAAAGATTTTGGGGCTCCCGGAAAGCATAAAAGCAGTTCAAGCAGATATGACTGCCTTAGAGGGGATTAAAGAAACTAATGGCCCGGTAGAGAGGTTTCGCATTAAACACCCCGGGAAGATGATAGGAGTATATCTCATCGGCTTTGGAGAAAATACGGTAATTGGACTAAAGTGGATGCAGGAACTCTTCGGAGGGATTTTAAAACGGCTTTCTGAGAAGGGAATTCTCACCATTACCATGGAGGAGACCAGAGCCTTTGACCAGAGAATTCAAGAGGCAGCTTTTCTACTTTCTGGATTTAAAATAAGGAGAGTCCCTCCTCAACCTTACCAGGGACCTCACGATACCTATGGACTTCCTCTTTTAGGGCTTTTTCCCTGGGTATCCATAGACTATGAATACACTGCTCATAAAAGCGCAATAGAAAATTTATTAAAAATATATAAAAATGCACAAGCAATAGAAGAAGAGTTCAGTCCCCGCGTAATGAGTAAACTTTTTATGTTAGTAATTCTTCCGGGGAATACGGATTTGGCAAATTTTATTGGTTTGCGTGCCTTAGCCAACGCGGGTTTCCAGAATAGACTCAAAGAAATAATCTGGAATGCCTTTGATAAATTTGGTTTTGATAAAGAATCCGCTTGGGAAGAGATTAAAAAAACACTTGCAGAAGAGTTAAAATAAATGAGAAAAAAGAATAAATTAATTTTTTCTTTTATTTTCTTTTTTATCTCAGGGACATTTCTTATAATTCCATCTTCTGAGAAATTTCTTATTTGCCGACGGATAAAAAATCCCATAGACCTAACTAAATTATCCGATACAGAGAAAAAAGAATACTTAGAGAAAAGAATTGTTGGGAAAGATATCCCCACCGATCTTTGGGAAAGAACCTGGGTAGAAGAAGAGAATGCTGCTGAACATCCCAGAATAAATTATCTTATTTGGCTAAAAAATGTAGGAAGAGTTACTTCCATTGTTAACCGAGTTCAAAAAATATTTTATCCAGGGATTGGGCCAGGCCCAAGTGGAATTGACCTTATTTCATCCTTTTTTGCTTTTCCCAATGCGGAGGAGATTTTTGCCTTAGGTCTCAAAACCGAAATCAATACGCTTAAACTTTTTCAAAAAACAAAGGAACGGAGGATAAAAATCTATTTTGGAAAAGATGCCCATGATTTTTTCCCTCCCGAATTAGAAAAGGGATACGATGCGCTTTATACCCGCTGGACTTTTAAAGGAAGAGAGGACAAATGGTTGAATCCGCTAAAAAACGAAAGGGCAAGAGAAACGCGAGAAAAATGGATAAAATTTATGCATAAAGATACCGGATTTATCGTCTTAGATACCAAAGGAGAAGGAGGAAGACCATATTTTGATGAAGAAGATAATTTTTTCTGGGACAATTTCTTTGAAATAGACTTTAAAGAAATAACTACTGCGGTTATTGCTGACTACCGGGTAGCACATCTTTTAGTAAGAAAAAACAATCCTTAATCGTAAAATGATTTTAAGAATTATTCTCTCTATCTTGCTTAGCACAGTTTATTTATCCCCTTGTAAAGAAAAAGGGAATTCTTCTCCCTCTTTACGGAGGCTCCGCAACCAATTCCCCTTATCTTCACTCACCATCCCCGAATATTTAAAGAGATATCCTTCCCTAAAAGAAATTTTTTTAGAGAAACTGGGTGAGAAAAACCTCCCTTATGAATATCTTCAGACAGGAGAAAAATTTAAGATTCTTAAATGGTATGAAAGATATTTTCGCAAGAAACTTCTTCCCCAATACTCTCTTTCTGAGATTGCTCGCAGACTGGTAGAGCTGTTTATCCACGATATTGCCTTTACTCTCACCTTTCAGGAATTTACACAAACACCACCCCGAAAAATCCTTGACTTAGGGAGTGGCAGTGCGGAATATTTCCGTGCTTTTGCCCATCTCTTTAAAGACTTTACCGCTCTTGTAGGCATAGAAAAGGAAAATTTCTGGGTAGAAGCGGCAAGAAAAAATATTAACGATTTCGGCCTGGAAGACCTGGGAAAATACATCAATGTCTTGGAAAAAGATATGTTTTTTCTGGAAGAAGTAAAAATCGTCTCTGACTTCCAACCTTATGATTTAATTACTCTCCTTCATCCCAATATCTTTGCTCCCGCAATTGATGTTTTTGAAAAAGAACCCGAAGATATCGGACTAACCTATCAGCGTATCATACTGATTAAAAAACTTTTCCAAAAAATTGCCCAACAGATTCTTGCCGAGAATAGAAAAATGGTCATTGTCATTGATAAAACTTATGTTCCCGAAATTCATCCGCTTAAAGAAGTGGAAAATAATCTTCCTTCTTTCTTACCCAATTATCTGCACTATGTTGCCTTTGTCTGGACTTTAAGAATTTCCGGATTCTCCCAAGCTATGGTTCCTGCAACACTTATCTTTCCTCAACACAACCCCTTAGAAAAAACTGACCTTAAACTTACAGGAAGTAAAGAAAATATAATTCAATTTATACATCTCTTAGAGAGAATAGAAAAAGTAGCCAACCATTTTACCGTAAACATTGCCTTAGATTTATTCCGACTCACCTATGGAGAACGCTTTGTGGGGATAGAAGTCCTTGCCCATCCAGAATTAGAACCCTTTCTCTGGGAGTTGCTGGAAGACTATGAGAGAAAAGAGATAGATAAATCCCAACTTGCCGAGCAGGTCTACTCTCTCCTGAATAAAAAATAATCAATCCTCCTTACGAATATTTAAAGGAGAAAGACCATATTTCCCTCGCTGCTGATTGAGAATCTCAATAACCAATCCTATTCCTCGTTCAGAATATCCGGTCATTAAGGATAAATCTTTTAAAGAAGGGAACTCTCCTTTGGAAACTACCGTCATATAATACTGATAAGCATAAAGCACTCCCTCGCTATTGGCAAAGTTTTCCGGCCAGTTTTTCTGGAAATAGAGTGGCGGTTCTCTTTTATTTTGTAGAATGGTATTGATTCTTATAATATTTTTTGCCAGCCGTGCTACTGGCCAGTTTAAGATC
Source organism: Candidatus Omnitrophota bacterium (assembly GCA_023818555.1). Classification (GTDB taxonomy): domain Bacteria; phylum Omnitrophota; class Gorgyraeia; order DTHP01; family DTHP01; genus DTHP01. Next base: position 3,863 of record JAMWCG010000017.1, on the reverse strand, counting down.
TGAGCAATCTCTCCATATTGAGGAATCTTTCCCTGATGGTCACGCATATAGGTCCAGTAGGCAGAGCTTATCTCTTGCACATCTTGCTCCGTTATCCCCTTTGACACCTTTTTATCCAACCCTTCAACTTCTATCTCTTCTCCTCCGCGGTCAGAAAGGCTTTCATTTATGGCTTCAATTCTTTCTCTTAAACTCTCAGGGGTAAAAAGTGATTTTCCTTCATAATTGAACCGCTCAAGTAAATCCTCTAAAGTTACTTTTCCTTTTTCTTCCTTTATCTGTCTCATCTGATAATAAATCTCCTCATCTAAGACTCCCTCTGCAGTCCATCCCAGTGCGGAAAATCTGATATTCAAGCCGAGGAGGTGGTTAGCCTCTGCAGCCGCTTTTATTACTGCGGAAATACTTGCTCCCTTTTCTTTGGCTATTTCATAAACGGTGGGGTCTCTTCCTTTTTCTCTACGAAATGATGTATAAGCATTTTGGATTTCTTCAGGCGAAAGATGTGTTCGCAGAGAATGCCCTAAGTTACTGCTTACCTGAAGGATTTCTACCCATTGGTTTTGTTCTGCTTTCTGGCGATTATACTCCAACAAGGCTTTGGCTACCGCAAACCAGGTATGCTTATATCTTACCCCTTGGTTTTCTATCTCATAATCCGCAATCTCCTGAATTGTAGGGAGTCTACTCTTTTGTCTTTTTAAACGATAATGAATTACTTCTAAATCATCAAAAGACATCTCCTCTTTTCTCCCTGTCTCTTTGATTTTTAAAGGGAGGAGGTTTTCTCTTAATCTTTCTTCATTTAAGGAGATAATTTTCTGCAATAAATCCTCTTTAATTGATGGCTTAAGATTTTCGTATTGCTCTTTATTAACAAAGATTCTCTCAGGATAAAATAGGTCAAATATTTCTTCTAAGGTAGGAGCACGGCTGAGTCTCTTCTCAAGTCCTTCAATACCTGCCTGAATCTCCATATCGCGCGGAAGTGTATATCCTTTTTTACCTCTTATTCTTCCCGCAATAATTAAGGGTTCTTTCCCTTCCTTTAAAAGTTTAAAATTTATCCTTTCTATTCTATCTCCTACTGCTGTGGGATGATAATGAGAAAGAATTTCTCCCAAAATTTTACAGGTAGGTGCTTCCCCATTTTTCTCCTCATAGAGACGAAAGGCAAAAATAAAATCCTCATCCGTAAATACTTTCTCTCTTTTCTGTTTGTCACGCAAGATTTCATAGGTTTCCAGACCACTATTTATGCGGTTAAG
>JAMWCG010000017.1:0-2585 GCA_023818555.1 Candidatus Omnitrophota bacterium | reverse complement strand
TCTATATAAGCTCTTTTTACCGCCTCTATGTCCATTCCGGTCAATCCTGCCAATTCCTCAAAAGAAATCTCTCCTTGGGGTCTCTCACGGAAATATTTCTCAATTCCTAATTCTACTGTCACCTCTGGTTCTTCTATCCCTTCCTCAATTCCCAAATCTTTCCAAGCCTCATAAGAAATGTCTCCTAAAAGAACTGCTCCTTTCCCATCGCTGTCTATTTCTCTACTGAAGATAAATTCCAGTCCACTTATCTCTAAATCTGCTTTCTCCAAGGCAAAAACTTTAAAAGGAAGAATAACTTTTAACCAGGAACTCCCAGAAATTTTTTCTTCCTTTCCCAAGAAAAAGTCGTGTAAACCACCAATGACAATTTCCTTAGATTTTCCATTAGCAAAACTAAGGCGCAATTTTACTTTTGTAGGAGGACTTCCTCCTTTTCCTTTAATTTCAAAAGCTAAATGGGTATAGGGATTTTTTTCTATCTCTTTTTTTAAATCTTCAGGAAGATTGGTCAAATCTATACTTACACTTACCTCCCCAGTTATTGCCTGCTTCTCTCCATAGTTTATTTCTAAGACCTTTCCTTTCTCCGTATCATTTACTAAACTCGCACTTATACCTAAAGGATGAGAAACCTTTATTCTCTGCATTGTCTCCGGCTGGCCAAATTTAATTAAGGGTAAAGGATTTCCCAGACGCACGGCATTCTCTACTACCGGGTCATTTGCACGGATGCGTCTTAAGGAAAGAAAATCACTTGCCTTCACTGAAGATCCCTGGATAAAAAAGAGAAAAAGAAAAAAGAAAAATAATTTTCTCATCATCTCCACCTCTTTTAATTCTCTAAATAAAATATAACATAGATTTTGAAAATGTCAAGGGGAGGAAATAAAAAGGGGTCAGCCTACTTTTGAGGCTGACCCCCGCTAAACTTAAAACAAAAGAGGGCGGAAGAGTCTAAGCCACACCGAAAATCTCTATGGCTTGGAAATATTCCCCAGAGGTTTCACGGAATACACTATTGGTAACACACCTACACTTAACAACCCACGCGAAGAGGCAAGCTTATTCTTAATACTCTCCAGTAGTGTTTTTACTGCCCTCCGTGAAAGGCCCTTCTGAGACAAAGACTCTATCTCTTCTTTTAACCTGTCTAATCCCTCTTTAGAAATAAGGCTTGCCCAAATTGTCCCGTCTTTTGCTTCATAGATTTCGGTAAAACCGTTAGTTTCCAGATAATTAACCAGAATTTTTTTGTCTTGATCCCGCCTACTCAATATGATATTCACTACTCTATTTTCCTCTATTAACTTCACTATGTCCCTCAATTCGGCTACCAATAAATTTCTGTTGGTTATCTCAGCGCTTACTTTATGAGCCTTATAAGTAAGTGTCTGCAAGCTAGAGAATAACTTAGTCAAACCATACTCAACCAAAAAAGTTTTTGTAAAGGTATTGACTTTAATACCCATCTGTTGGAGTAGGTTTGCCAACTTACTCGGGATCTCCCAGAGCCAAGCAAGCTCTTGAATCTCCTCTTGACTAAGAATGGGCAAAAAGGGTCCGGGATTCAGAACTGTCTGCCCAGGCTTCTGATCGTTCCCTACCACAGGCATGTTATATCGAGTAGAACCATCATCAATTGAAATTGCATAGGCGGAAACTGCAGTGGCTACAATTATCCCTGCTAACACTAAAATCTTTTTCATTTTTACTTCCCTCCTTTTTTGGTTAAATGGTTAAATTTTGGGTTAACACTCTAACCCCATCATTCTCTCTAAAACCCCTTAGCCTTAATTTGAATTTTCCCTCCCTCCTTTCTGGCTGAGATTAGGGGTGAATTTCCATTGTAATTATAACACGCTTTTATAATTTTGTCAAGAGTTGATAAAAATTTTTTATAAGTATAATAAATATAAATTTGATTTTAGTCTTTCCTACTTTCCACGAGGTTAGGATTGAGATTCTGAATTTTTTCCTTAATTTTCTCTAAGGTTGTTCTATCTTCTGCAATAACGATAAAGTTACGAATATAAAGCTTCATATCTTCCCCTTCTTCAAAAGAAAATATCCCTTTATAAGTCCGGTGAGAATCAAGATAAATCTGCTCTTCACTAAATATATCTATTTCTCCCACCAATGGGAATAATAATTCCTGAAGTTTCAAATGGATTCCTTTTATACGGCTCTCATCCAGATGACCTTGAGAAACAGTAAGCACATCCAAATCCGTATCTATATTGGGAATTCCTCTTGTCCAGCTACCAAAGATAATTATTGCCTTTAAATTAGGCGCTTCTTCTTTCAATTGAGAAAAATTATAAGTAATTGCAGAGGAAATCATTTTTAGTTCTTCTAAGACATTGTGTTCCTGAACATATTTGTCTCGGGTAGCCTTATCTTCTTCTATCTTTTTAAGCTCTTGGAAAAAGAAATTTAGCAAGTCCGTTTCTTTACCCAATTTAGATAATTTTTTAATAATCTTAATCGCTTTACTCACCACTGATTCTAAATCATCTCCCCCAATATGGAAAATTTCTGGAATTACCCAGCCAAAAAATTCCCGATAACCCCAATCTCCTAAG
>JAMWCG010000225.1 GCA_023818555.1 Candidatus Omnitrophota bacterium | reverse complement strand
CAAAAATTAAGGGAGGAATTGTCAGGATTGATAATTTAGAAAGTTTATTGCAAAGTAGAAATTTTAGTGAATTAGACCTTGATAGCCTAAAATTTGATGAGAATAAAAGCCGGGCTACATTTATAAAAGAAGGTGATAGACTTGTTCTTAAAGAATACCATATAGAAGGGAGTGGTAACATTGCCTATGTGCTTCAACAGCAGCAGGGAAGTGCAACTATCTGGATTAGCAGTACTTATGAAGATATTAATATTAGTAATGCAACTTATAACTATACACAGGTTGTAAAATGGGAGGTTCAAGGTTATTATTCCTCTGAACAGAAAATTACTGCCAGCGGAGTTGTAGAAGACGATGGAAGGATAAAAGCCCAAAAGGTTACCACAGAGGAAAATAAGAATTTTGACCAACCGCAAGGAGGATTTAAGTATACAAAGTTGATAGAAAAAGAAACTAAGGAATTACAGGAAGACGGAAAGTTTCTTGAGACGGCAAAAACCGTAACCTTTGAGAAAGAAAATGGTGATAAGATTGAGATTACCTATGCATACTATAAAAATGGCAAACCCCAGAGGCGTGAGATTACAGAAACAAGCGGTGGGGTTACCGCTACAAGGACTGAGATTGTAGAAAGTGGGAGTTTTGAGAGTGGAAAGATAAAGATTTCTGGAAAGTGGATTAATCCAAGTACTGGAAAGGTAGAAGAGATAGGTGAGAAAACTGTAACCCGTTCCTCCACACAACTTACGGCTGAGCTGGCAAAACAATTGGGTTTACCGGAAGATTTGGTGGGTTCTCTGATAGCTATAGACTTGAGTAATGAATTTACTGTTGGACAGGCTTCTCAAGAGGAGCTGGATGAGATAAAGAAAGCCTTATTCATCGCCTACCTTGTTACTCAGGTTGGACTTAAGATTGAGAGTGAAGAAGATATGAAGAAATTAGATAGTGCTTACCAGGCCTTGATGAGTGGAGATATAGATGGAGCATTAAATGCTTTAGGATTAAGTTTAAATGAACAGCAAAAAGCAGCTTTGATAAAAATTCTTGAGGAAATCAAAAATAATCTCTCCGGGACCGAGATTAATAATGTTAAAGTTCAGGAACAGGTTATTTATGATGCAAAAACCGGGAAGATAATAAAGCGGTCCTATAAATATGTTTCCGGTTTGCCACCACTTAAGACAACCCAACAGCAGACGCAAAATGCTAACCAAGGTCCCACTGCCCAGGGCACAGCAAGTACTGGGCCAGGTGGAGGAGCAGGTCCAAGTAAGGTTAGCGAGGATACCAATCTTCCTTCCACAGGGATGCGTTCTCCGGGAGAAAGGGCGAAGCGTGAAATAAATAGTGCACTTTCCAATTTCCGCAAGATTGCTGCCAAGGGAAATGTAGAAGAAATTCTTAACTATTTACGAGAACAAGGGTTTGTAGATTCACTTTCGCAGGTGCATATCGGGAAACTCTCCCGCTTTAAGAACCAGAGAGTTGCTCGGGGATATAAATTGGCCCAGACGGTGATGCAGAAGTTTAAGGAGATTTTGAAGACCCAAGGAAAAGAAAAGGCAAAAGCATATCTGAAGAAATTGGGTTTAAGCGATGCGGTAATTGAAAAGGTCTTTGGTAGCGCAGATAATCCCATGTCGGAAGAAGAAGCCATCAAGCGCGCTCAGGCAGTTTTAATGGGAGCCACTGATGAGGAAATAGAGAAGGTGGCAAAGGGAGAATTGAGCCTGGAAGAGCTGGCAAAGAAATATAAACTTCCTGATAGTGTGGTGGAAAAGATTATGAATCTAACCGATGCTACAGAGGCATGGGGAATTCTTCTCTTAAATGTTAAAGATGAAACAGGAAATCTTGCCTTGGAAAATGTAGAGACTATTCAAAATATCTTGAATATCTTAGAGGAAGAGAAACCTTCTGAGGATAAATATAATGAGATTTCTCAGATTATGCAGGAGGTCTTAGAATTGAGTGAAAGCGAAGTTCAGGAGTTAATTGGCAGTAGTCCTGCGCAACTCCTGCAGAGCACACTCTATAAGTATGACCAGAAGCAGGCTGCACTTGACTACTTTAAACAGGAGACCGGTTTCTCTGATTTCACCGCTCAGTTGATTACCACCGGAAA
>JAMWCG010000224.1 GCA_023818555.1 Candidatus Omnitrophota bacterium | reverse complement strand
GCCAATAACTCTTAAGCGGAAGACGACCTAAATAGAAAAGATAAAGCATTGAAATCTATTATAACAAAAATAGGAAAAGAAGAAAATAAAAACGGCCTCTTTAAAAGAGACCGTTTAAGTTGAGCAAATTTAATTGGTTTAATTACAAGTTCCAATCCCTTGGCAAATATTGGTATTGGGCATCTTCGTACAGTTACAACTTCCCGAAGCACACATCCCATCGCTGAAACAAGGACTTCCTTTGGGTAATCCTTGACTTCCCGGACTGGGACTCGTTCCCGGACTGGGCGAACCACCACCTCCGCACTGACCTGGAGAAGGACTGGGGCTGGGACTGGCACCGGGTGGTGGAGCACTCTGACAGGTCTTAGTACCATCATTGTCATGGTCCCAACAATGTCCACTTTGACATTCTTCATCTTTATTACATCGCCTTCCGTTTTCCTTTTTCCCAGGCTGTGAGGGAGGAGGGGTACCCACTTCCTTACATTCTCCCCATGCACCCCATTTACCATCTGAACCGCATATCCGCTCCTGTTGTCCAGCTTTTCCATCCGGAGTCCAACATAGCTGTGTCATCTTTTGGCCAGGTGTGCATTCAGGTGTTTGTGGTGGAGGGGGAGGAGTCTGACAGGCGTCAGCCGGTAACCAATCACATTTAAGTCTACCTTCATTATCTGTATAACATTTGCATTTGTACAGAATATTATCTTTACAACATTGATCTCCATCTTTTATACATTCGCCGCATTCCACAGATATTCTCCTCCCTCCTACTTGCTCTACCGCCTTCTGGGCATTTATCCTCCCTGGTATTGGCTTATCCGGTTCGCTAACCGCAGGGTCAACGCTCTTTCTTACTAATTCATAAATTTCTTCTGCAGTTAAAGAATTGTCCACTGCTAAAACCAAACCAATGACTGCGGAAACTATTCCTGCAGAGGCAGATGTTCCGGAAATATAGCCGTAATTCCCACCTTTTAGTGTTGTATAGATATCTTCTGCCGGGCCAGATACATCCAGTTCCTCTCCATAAGCACTTGCAAATTCCTCTTCATTCATATAAACCCAGCGTTTATCTTTACTATCCACACCAGCAACCCCTAAAACCTCAGGATAGTCTGCGGGATGAAGCAAAACTCCTTTATTACCTCCCGGAGCAACAAAAATAATTCCCGCAAGATAATGTGCCTCCTGAATGATTTCTCTCAATGCCTGGGAATCATTCTCTCCCCCAAAGGAGAGATTAATTACTCTTGCCCCCTTCTCCCTGGCTAAATTAATCCCCTTAATTATCTTATCCGCTGAGCCATATCCCTGACTATCTAAGACTTTATATACTAATAAACTGACTTCCCAATTTAAGCCCGTAACCCCTAAACCATTATTTCCTACTGCTCCAATTATGCCCGCAATTGCGGTTCCATGCCCATTATCATCTGTGGGAGGGAGCTTCTCATTTAATAAATTTTTACTTAAATTCAAATTCAAATTTGCCTTTAAGTCCGGATGGGTAAACTCTACTCCCGTATCTAATAAAGCAATCTTTACCTCGGATGAGCCGGTAGTAATCTGCCAAGCTTGGGGAGCTGCAATCTTTGGTAAATACCATTGCTCAGCAAATCCCGGGTCGTGGGGAATAACTTCTCCCAAACGAACCTCCTGCACCTTTGTTTTCTGTGCCTGATAAATAAAGTTTGGCTCAAGAATATCAAATTTATCGGCTAATTCCGCTAATAATTCTTCTGTGCTTTTCTCTCCCGCAAAAACCAGATGAAACCAGCCTTTTCCTAAGTACTCCCAATTCTGCAGAGCATAGTTTTCACGCAACTCCTTTTCCAGCTCAGGAGGAAGGGTCTTTGTCTCATCTATTAAACCTATAACCATCCCTTCTTCGCTATGAAAAAGGAGTTTCGCCAGAAGTTCATTATCTACATAACCTTGCCTGATCTCTTTTTCACTAAATAAACCCTTATTCTGAGGAAATCCCGCTTTAAGGAGAACTAAACCTAATAAAGCCCCTAAAATAAAAAAGAAAAAGACTACCTTTCCGCCCCTTTTATACCTTTCCACCTTCCCTCCTTTCCCTGAGAGTTTCTTTTTTTCATCTTCTCTCTTTTTCCATATTAAATAT
>JAMWCG010000223.1 GCA_023818555.1 Candidatus Omnitrophota bacterium | reverse complement strand
AATTTCGGTCTTTAGCGCTGAAGAATCTCCCTTCCGGCATTTACTTCTTAAATCTGGAAGAGAAAGAAAAGGATGCTTACAAGATAATTATCTTAAAATGATTTAGCCAGAAGAGAAGGTTTTAACTATTGACACTTTAATTATCCATAGGTATAATATTGGGATTATGGAGATAGAAAAGGTTTGTATAAAGAAAAGAGGAAGTTCCTTTACAGCCTTCCTCAGAAAAGTATGGAGAAACTTATGAATGAAATAAACCAAGAAGACTTAGGAAACAGGGGAGTTAAAATACTCCGAAGAGCCTTTGAAGAACTGGATAATCTTATTAAAGAGAACTGGCGAAGTTTCACTTGCCACCAAATTGCTTCTATTTACCACGATTTTTTAGGGGTTTAAGAGGTCTTAGGGGAACCGCTACCAACTTCACCGGACTTTCCGAATTCCTTATCTTTCGTTTTTTATATCATCAGTTAGGAGGTTCTTTTGAAAGTGACGAAGTTACGGAGAACTTTTACCGATTTGTTAATAAGGAAAGAAAATTAATAATCGGAGAGAGCCAGACAATTGAAGTGGGAGGTGGAGAAAATAGAAAAATTCGACCTGATATCATTGTGTGGGATATGGAAAAAATACCTATCACTGTTCCTGATAATGTTGTGTGGGATATGAAAAAAAATACCTATCACTGCTATTATCACTGTTATTGAGATAAAGGTATCTCTTCCTCACGGTTGGAAAGATATTGAAAAAGAAATAGAAAAATTAGATGCTCTCCATAACCAAAATCCTTCCCTAAAAGGATTGCTCATAATATTTTTTCCTTCAAAAAAAATTCGCAATAGGATAACCGAGGAAATGAATAAGAGGGAATCCTGGTTTCGTTATCTTGGTCTCCGGGAAAACCAGGAACTTTTAAGTAAGCATTTAAATTGGGCAGTGCCTTTATAAAAATAAAGGAATCGCCCTGATTTTTTAATTATCAATCCTTTAGGAGGTAGAGCCAGACCGGGAGGGAATAAATCCGTTTGCTAATTATGGGAACAAAATACGTAACTATTGAAACAGAGTTTTCGGCATAATATTTAAAGGGCGGTAGAAAAAAGTAGGGATTGTTCCTGAATTCGTCTTGACTTTTATTCTATTTTACGATAAGATAAACAGAGGAGTTCAAAATGTTGACGAATTATATTCATTCAGCAATGCGTCGGGCGAAATATGAAATTTTACCTGACGATGGCACCTTTGATGGAATTGAACTGACCGTTAAAGAAGTTATCCGATGCCCAGTTTCGGTCCGGTCAAACGGAAAGACCTAATTCGCTATTTAAGAGAACTTGTTTTGAGGGTCCTTATTCTGGTGGAAAGCATCAGTTTATGATTAAAGAGAATATCACTCTCCGATTACCAATTTAATATTTAAGGGAGTGGGAAACAGAGAGTAGGGAGCCAGAAATTCCCTATAATTCTTCCCTTTGCCAGAATGACAAAAAAGGGTCTTTTGGTTGTATAAGTTCTTCTGGTTTTCCCATAGGTTTTAGGTTTCCATCTTCATCAAAAGAAAAAATCCAAAATATGACCTTCCGGCTATTATCTCCTTCACTAAAGTAAGCAAAGGGAATAAAAAACCATTTATTAAGGTCGCCAGATGTCTTTAGAAACTTTGAAATTTTTTCATTCCATAGGAGAATCTTTTCTTTTATCTTCTTTTCGTCTTTATCTTCTCCCACAAAAAACATAACACATTTTAATTTCGGCTTCTTTAACCCCTTTAGTTTTTCCACTTCTTCCAAAACGTCACATACCGTTTCTGGTTCGTTCTCGTACTCAATGGCTAATTCAATTTCAATATCTCTGTTTTTTGTAAGCCAGCATACATCAATACGAATACGAAACTCAAAGCGAGTATAATAACCCAATTCCTTGCCAAGTTCAAAGAGAATTGAGTTAATAAATGGAGTCCATGACCCTATGAAAGGGAAAAACTTGATGTTTTCCCCAATTCTTGCTATAAACTCTTTCCAAAATTTTTCACGAGTTAACATAGGTATTCCTCCCGGTTTTTCACCACTTTTTGGAGAAACTCATAAAGGGTTTCCCCAATACTTGTTTCTAACTCCTTTTTCATATCTTTATATTAT
>JAMWCG010000222.1 GCA_023818555.1 Candidatus Omnitrophota bacterium | reverse complement strand
AATCTTTAGTAAGTTCTCCTTCAACTGTGATTTTGAATTCAGAAACATCCAACTTTGCATTTTCTAAGTACCTTCTAAAATAAACTCCCATACAACCTGCCAGGGAAGCTAAGAATACATCCGGAGGGGTCATCCCCCTTCCTTTTAAATCAATATTGAAAAGATAGTCTTTTGACTTAGCCGTAAAGAACATCTCTCCTTTGTTTTCCAATTCCACCTTATACATTCTCCACCTCCCCTTCTATCTAAATTTTACTTTGATTCAATTTGTGATTTAAGGATTTAAGTAACTGAAACTTCCTATATTCTCCTCTATAAAGTGGAAATACAGAATTATTATGCCATAAAGGGTCAAGATTTTCATCTAATTTTGCCTTTCTATAATCAAGGGTCCCGGGAACCGGAGAGTATTCTTCAAGATATACTTTCACTTTAAGAGAATGGGCAAAATAAATGGAATCTTTTATCTCCTCAAAACTCTGTTCAGGGAGTCCCATTAACAAATATATTCCAATCTCTGAAGAACTGTAGCCTGCCTTTTTAAGAAATTTCACTGCTTGCCTAATTATGCGCTGGTTAACCTTCCCTCCACTTATCCTCTGCCTCTGAGAAGAAGAGGTTTCCAATCCTAAGCGGGGTTGAATAAAATTTGTCCTCCTTAAAAGAAAGGCGAGTTCTTGGTCCAAGAAACAGGCATTCAAACCATTGGGGGTATGAAAATTAAAGGAAACCCCATATCCTAAGAGTTTCTTAAGTATAATTTTAATATGCTCATCAGGTCTATATAAAAGGGCATCGTCGTAAAAAGCAAAATTTCTTACTTTCAATTTCTGATGAAAATAGATAATCTCAGAACAGACCTCACCGGGGTCGCGCTGAGACATTTTTGCTTCTAATAGATACCAGCCACAATAACTGCATCTAAAAGGACAACCCGCAGAGGTTCTCAAGGAGATGTAAGCATTATGCGGATAGATTTCATAAAGGGGAGATAAAGAATTAAAATCTATGCTCTCCTCAGGAAGATTTACCTGTAAAATGTTTCCCATTAAACTTAATAATTTTTTAAAATCTCCTCCCTTAAAAACAAAATCTGCTCCACTAAAATTTAAAGCATGCTTATAACATAAACTGGCATAGATTCCTCCCAAGATGAGGGGAATATTTGGATATTGATTTTTTAAAATCTCAATTGCTTCAAATACTCCTTTATACCAGTAGGTCATTCCTGAGGTAACTAAAATTATATCCGGATTTTTTATTTTTCTTAAGAGATTTTTAAAGATAATGGGAGGCATTCCATATCTTTTATACTTCCGCGGTATATCCTTAAATATAGAGGGCTTTTCTGCTCTCTCACAATAATATTTCCCTGAACCATAAACATTTCTTGAGGGGGTTAATTTAATCATTTCCGGATGAAAGCGGTCAAGGCAGTCAATAAAATCAATTTTAAAGCCTAATTTTGAAAGTAGGCGGGCAATTTTCAGAAACCCAATGGGTTTAGAAAATAAATCATAACAAGCAAAATCATAAATCCAGGGATTGATGAGAAGAACGGACTTAATTTTTCTCACCTTTGAGTAAGATTCTACATCTTTTTAAGATATCTTGATGGTTATTTAGTTCTACCTCTAAGACCTCTGTATCTTCACGAGAAGCGAATAAATTCCGCATATCTTTATGAACTACTCCTAACACATGCTTAGAGGAATTAAAGGCTTCAAAGACTATTTTTCTAAACTTTTCCGAAAAAAATTCCATTTTCCCAATCTCATCAATAACAATAAAATTTTTTTCTTTAAGTGCTTTTTTTGTATCTTCTACAAAGAGGTTAAATCCAGAAGTTGAAATTAAAACAGGATCAACTAAAAGAAAAATATCCTTTCTTCTTCTGAAAAATTTTGATATAACTTCTATTGATTTTTTATCTGGAACCATTCCAATTTTTGCTGCCTTTATCTTGAAATCATTTTCAAGTGCTATTAATTGTTTCCCAATCTCTCTTGGGGGAATTGGATAAATTGAGTAAACTCATTTTGAATTTTGAGCTGTAATTGCAGTTATAACACAAAGCCCATTAACTTTTAATTTCATAAATGTCTTTAAATCTGCCTGAACTCCTGCTCCAGCAGATGAATCAGAACCAGCAATTGTTAAAGC
>JAMWCG010000221.1 GCA_023818555.1 Candidatus Omnitrophota bacterium | reverse complement strand
GCTCATTCGCACGATGCCAATACCACTTTTCCCTAAAGGGGTAGAAATGGCCGCAATGGTGTCTTCCAGATTTAATTTAAGCATTAGAGTGACGGTTAAATTTTGAAACAAAACAAGATTATATTAATCATACCTCAGAATAGGAAAAAATTCAAGCGCGGGTAAAAATATGATGTTACAATTTTATTATGTTTTATAAAACTAAGGGGCTTTTGTTTGAGAAAACTCCGGATAAAAAAATCTCCTCGCCTCTCCCACCACAAACAATGAACCGGTAATTAAAATCAAATCCGCATCCCTCGCCATTTCTTTTGCTAATTTAATTCCCTCTTCCACATTTTTAGTCAAATAGATTTCGGATTTCGAATTTCGGATTTCAGATTTAATTAAATCTGGTTCCTCTGCCCTCGGATTGTTGGCTTTAGTGAGAATAATTTCGTCAGCAATTTCACTCAATTCCTCACAGATTCCTTCTATATCTTTATCCTTAGATATCCCCAAAACTAAAATTAACTTATCATAATTAAAATATTTTTTAACTGCTCTTTTTAATGCTTTAGCACTGGCACGATTCTGTGCTCCATCTAAGATTATCTTTGGTTTTTCTCCTATCCTTTCCAGCCTCCCTGGCCAAAAAATTTTTTTGAATCCTTCATAAATCGCCTCTGAAGGGATATAAATCTGATAATATCTTAAAGCCTCAATCATCCCGATGGCAACACCTGCATTGATTAATTGATGCTCTCCTAAAAGAGGCATCTCTAAAGGAGAATATTCATCAAAAACTCCCTGGAGGCGAAAGATTTCTTTTTCCCCAGCGTAGCCAATCTCTTCAAAAAAGATGTTTTTCCCTACTTCAAATAAGCGTGCCTTTTTATCTTTACAGGTCTCGTAAATAACTCTTTTCGCTTCTTCTTCCTGAGGAGAAGTAACTACTACAGAATTTTCCTTAATGATTCCACACTTTTCTTTAGCAATTGCGGTAAGGGTATTTCCCAATTTATCAGTGTGTTCAAAACTCAGAGAAGTAATTCCGCAGACAAGGGGATTTAAGACATTGGTGGCATCCAGCCTCCCTCCCAACCCAACTTCTGCAACCACAAAATCTGATTTATTTTGAGCAAAATATAAAAAGGCTAAGGTTGTATACAATTCGAAAAAAGAGGGCTTTTCTTCTAAACTCTCAATCTTAGGTTTTATCTCTTCTACTAAAGAAATTACTTCTTCTTCGGAAATAAGCCTCCAGGATTTATCTTGAGCAATTCTTATTCTTTCCCGAAAGTCAACTAAATGAGGAGAAGTATAGAGTCCTACAGAAAAACCTGCCTCCGTCAAGATGGAAAAAACCATCGCAGAAGTTGAGCCTTTTCCCTTTGTTCCAGTAATATGGATAGAATTAAATTTTCTCTCCGGATGGTCAAATAGAGAAAGTAAATTATCCATCCTCTCCAAACGAAAAGCAGATTTATAGGAATATTTGGATATCCTTTCATAGTTAATAAAAGATTCTAAATATTGGATTGCCTCTGGATAAGTCATCTATTAGTGTTTGAAGTGTCTTATTCCGGTAAAGACCATGCAGAGACCAGCTTTATCGGCAGCAGCAATGACTTCCGCATCCGAAAGGGAACCACCCGGCTGGATTATGGCAATTACACCCGCCTTAGCCGCTTCTTCAATACCATCAGGTTTTGGGAAAAAAGCGTCGCTGGCTAAACAAGAACCCTTAGTTTTTGCACCTGCTTTTCTTACAGCAATCACTACGGAATCCACCCGACTCATCTGTCCTGCTCCAATTCCCACAGTTTTTGTTCCCCGGGCTAAGACAATGGCATTGGACTTCACATGTTTGGCTACCTTATCAGCAAAAAGTAAAGATTTTATTTGTTCTTCCGTGGGCTTTCCCTTGGTTACTATTTTAATTTCTTCTTTATTAACAGTAATGCGGTCTCTCTCTTGGACTAAAATTCCTCCAGAGATTTTTCTGAAGTCAAAATCGTTAACTGGTGACTGGTAACCGGTGGCTGGTAACTCTATAATTCTCAGGTTTTTTTTCTTCTTAAGAATATTCAGTGCTTCTAATTCATATCCCGGGGCAATGATACATTCCGTAAATTCAAAATTATAGACCTCTTTCGCCGTTTCCTTATCTACTATTCTATTTAACC
>JAMWCG010000220.1 GCA_023818555.1 Candidatus Omnitrophota bacterium | reverse complement strand
ATAATAGAAGAATTGAAGATAGAAATAAAGCCTGAAGAGATGTTTATGCGCTGCACAATCTGTAATGAGTTGCTCAGAAAGATAGAAAAGTTAGAGGTTAGAGATTTGGTACCTGAATATGTATTTACAACTCAGGAAGAATTTATGCAATGCCCGCAATGTAAAAGAATCTATTGGCAAGGAACGCATTGGGGGAATGTTAAAAATACCTTAAAAGAAATGGATTCATTATAGGGTTATTGTCTTATTGGGTTATAGAGTTTTAACCGAAGGAACCCTATAACTCAAGTAATTTAATAAGAGAGATGAGAATTATTGCGGATTTTCATATTCATTCCAAGTATAGTCGGGCTACTTCTAAAGACATGGATTTGGACCATCTTGTGGAGTATGCGGTTCTTAAAGGAATAAATCTCTTGGGAACTGGAGACTTTACCCATTTCCTTTGGCTGGAAGAATTACGCGAGAAATTGAAACCTTTAAGTTATGGGCTCTATGGATATAAGGGTATTAATTTTTTCTTAACTACGGAGGTAGCCAATATCTACTTTCAAAATGGAAGGATGCGCCGGATACACAATATAATTTTTGCTCCTGATTTTGAAACTATAGATAAAATCAATGAAGACCTTTCCCACTACGGCAGTCTCTCCAGTGATGGGAGACCGATGTTAGGTTTGAGTGCTGAGAACTTGGTGGAGATAGTTTTAGGGATAAATAAAGATTGTTTGATTGTTCCCGGGCACATCTGGACTCCCTGGTTTAGTCTCTTCGGTTCGGAATCGGGTTTTGATTCTATTGAAGAATGTTTTGGAAAATACACAAGAGACATTTATGCTCTGGAGACCGGGCTTTCCAGTGACCCGGCAATGAACTGGAGAATTTCCTCCTTAGATAAGTTCACTTTAATTTCTAATTCTGATTCCCATTCCCCCACGCGGATTGGTAGGGAGGCAAATGTATTTGAGGCAAAACTTGATTACTTAGAAATTTTAGATATACTGAAGAAAAAGGATAAAACCCGCTTCCTCTTTACGGTAGAATTTTTCCCTCAGGAAGGGAAATACCATTACGATGGTCATCGTAATTGTCAGGTAAGGTTTTCTCCCCAGGAGACTTTGAAATTTAAAGGTCTCTGTCCCAAGTGCGGGAAGAATCTTACCATCGGGGTAATGCATCGGGTAGAACAATTGGCAGATAGAGAAGAAAATTTTTCTCCCGAAAATGCCATTCCTTTTAGAAAGATGGTCCCCTTAGAAGAAATCATTGCTTCGGCTAAGGGAGTAGGTCCTGATACCCAGCAGGTGAAACAAGAGTATTTAAATATTGTAGGACATTGGGGGACAGAATTTGATATTCTCTTTAATTCTTCTGAAGAGGATTTGTATGAAAAACTCCCTCCCAAAATAGCGGAGGGTATTATCCGGGTAAGAAAAGGTGAAGTGAATATTCTCCCCGGCTACGATGGAGAATATGGGAAGATTGAAATTTTTGGCAAGGAAGAGATAGAAAAAAAAGAGAAACAGATGACTCTCTTTTAAATATGGAGAAGAAAAAAGTAATAATTTTGGGAGGAGGTCCAAACCGTATTGGACAAGGAATTGAATTTGATTATTGTTGTTGTCATGCCTCCTATGCTCTGCGCGAAGAAGGTATTGAGAGTATTATGATTAACTGTAACCCCGAGACAGTCTCTACAGACTACGATACCTCTACAAGACTCTATTTTGAACCCCTTACCTTAGAGGATGTGCTTAATATAGTAGAATTTGAAAAACCAATGGGAGTGATTGTCCAATTTGGAGGACAGACCCCTTTAAATTTGGCAATCCCTTTGCGTAATAGAGGGGTGAACATTTTAGGAACCACTGCGGAATCTATTGATATGGCTGAGAATCGCGAGCTCTTTAAACAGATGCTGGATAAACTTGGACTCCTTCAACCGGATAATGGAACTGCCTTTGATTTTAGAGAAGCAAAAGAAATTGCCAAAAAAATAGGTTATCCTGTTCTGGTTAGACCTTCCTATGTCTTAGGGGGGAGGGCGATGGAGATTGTCTATGATGGAAGCACCTTGGAAAGATTTATTAAAGAGGCTGCAGAAATATCAGGAGAACATCCAATTTTGATTGATAAATTTTTAGAGGATGCTACAGAAGTAGATGTAGAT
>JAMWCG010000016.1 GCA_023818555.1 Candidatus Omnitrophota bacterium | reverse complement strand
TCCAGTCTCTTATCCCTTTAGTGGGGTCAAGATCCACATAACTTACAAATGTTGACCTGTTTTTGTAAAATGGTGATGTCAAAAACCCTTCCATCAATCCAATATCCATCTTACTAGATTCCTCTAATAGAACATCATAACCTTCTTTAACGGCTCTAAATTCTTCTCTGCTTCTACACATATACCTAAACTTTTTATCAGCTTCGACATAAAGCCTATAACTTCCAGCAGGAACATCCTCAAGCTTATAATCTCCAGAGGAATCAGTAATAGCTTCAGCAATAACTTTACCAGTATTATCTTTTAAATAAACTTTTGCCTTAGAAATAGCCGGTTCTTCTCTCCTTTCTTCACGGGATAAATTTTTTCTTTCTCTCGCCTCCTTCCCAGAACGGTTCTTTGAACTCTTAAAGAACCCTACCATCAAAAATATTTTAATCAGTAACCCTGCACTTGCCCCTCCTTTATCCCGTCCGGATATTCAGGAAGTACTACTGGGTTATCTGGGACTTCCTACTCAAATTGAGTTTCCTGAAATTATCCCTGCCTGGGTCTACTATCTTTCACCTGGTTTCTCCACCGAAATAATGGATGAATTAATATATTTTAGCCTCTTTGTTGATAGCGCTCAACTCCGTTCTCAAAAAGGAAACCCTGAGGGGCTATTAAGATACTTAGGAACTATTTTATTTAATTTCAAATTAATAAGTAAAAATACTCCTCTCCTCAGTAGAGCATTTAAAGGTTTAGCCTCTACCCCAGGTATTGAAAAAACATTCATCCGCTTAAAAGACACAACTAATGGAGCATTAAGAGAATCCATGGCAAATGAAATAATCCAAATCTGGGAATATTTATTAACCGGAGATTTAAGCAAAATTAACCCGGGTTTTCCTTCCATTATTATAAGTTCTCCCAAAGACCTAAATGCTAAAATCCTTTATAAAAATACGAATGGTGAAGAAATTGGAGCAGAAATAGATGTTTTATTTCTAACCTCTACAGGAGAAACTTTAGCCGTAGAATATAAACTTTATACTCGATTAGAACATAAGAAAACTGCTCTGGAACTTATCCAAAAGTATTTAGAATTAAAAGTTTCTCAAAAACAAAACCCTAATCACAAGGTAAAGATTAAACTCAGTGACGGAAAGGAGGAAGAAATCAACTTGGATAGTGTTTATTTTGACCTCTCCTTCAATCCTACAGACCTGAGTAGATTCTCTTGGGAAGACTTAAAAACCGCGTTGATTAGTCTCCTTAATGACCCCTCACAAATTACTGACGAGCGAGAGAGAAAAAGATTGGAGAGACTCCTTTCACTCTATGGTGCTATCTCTATAGATAGTTTTGCAGATGATTTCATTGCCTGGCTCCGAACTCGCACAGCACTAAAAAATAATCTCCCCGAAATATTTCAATACCAGATTTTACCCTCTACACAACAAATCTTTGATTTTAACTCTGCACAATCCCAAGAGATTAGGACAATTAAGAGAGAAATTCCCTGTAGCCGCGAATATAATTTCCCACGCGCATTATTATTAGTGGCGGCCTATTTACAAAGAAATCCACCTCCCGCTCCTCCAGTAGTAGTTAGTTTACATAATATTAAAGAAGAATTTGGTGATTTATACCATATCAAATCAATTCTCCAACTTCTGGAAGGAAGCGACCCCGCTTCTTTCTATCAAAAACCCTTAAGTCAGCAGATTGCGGCTTTCCTTAAGGAAATAAATTCACCTTAATAATTCGCTATCTCCACTCCTGGATAATAAAATTTTAAAATCTCTTCTGCCTTATAGCCTTTAATAGCCATAAAGTATGCTCCCCACTGACATAAGCCCACACCGTGTCCCCAGCCATATCCCCGGAAGATTGCTCCATCAGGCTCAAGTTCCACTTCAAAATTTGTGCTTCTGATTACCTGAGGGTCAAAGATGTGACGGAATTCCTTGGCCGAGATGGCAAACTTGCCATTTTCCGTAATTATCAATAATTTCCTTATCCTTCCACTGAGATTTCTCTCCTGAGGAACAATCCCTAAGATTTTACCTGAGAAATTGTAACCGTAAGCATTAAGCCTCTCCCGCAAATCCTTCTGAGAAATAAATCTTTCCCAGAAATAATGGGGAGATTGATAACAGAAATCACACTTTACTCCTTTGAGGGGTGGAAGGTTTATATTCCAGAGTTCAGAAGCATCTTCCGTCGCCCCTCCACAGGTAGCATGAAAATAAGCGGGAAAAATTTCTCCTTTATAAGTAAGGATCTTCCCCCGGGTAAGTTTTACCGCTCTGGTAGTGCGGTATCTCTCTGAGCTTCTTCCTCCGTAAACCTGAGAATAGAAATCACTGGTCAAATCGTAATCTCTATCTTTATTAACCATCTTCTGATACAAAGCATATGTCCTTGAGGCAATTGCCTGTGCTTTTAAAGCCTCAATGGGCCAATGTAAAGAAACCTCATGATAGAGAACTCCGTAAAGATATTCCTCAAGCTCAATATGATTAATCACTAAAAGTTTTAAATCTTCAGTTTTTAAAACATCTATCTCCCCGCGGTATTTTCTTCCATTAATAACTATTTCACCCTCCGCTTTGAGGGGTTGGATTCTTATGCCCGAGGTATTAAAAATCTGTGTTCCTATCTTTATCCCCTCTGGAAGAGGATAAACTTTTTCTTTTTTAAAATAGGAAATTACGGCTAACCATTCCTGCGTAGAGAGATTTTTTATCCGACAGATTTCTGGAGAGGAGATTTCTAAATTCGGCAAATTATTAAATATTGCCACCCGAAGAATTACAGAAGGGGTTTCTTCTTGAGCAAAAATCAGAACAGAATTTATAAGGAATAGAAAAATAACAAAAATCTTTTTCATCAAGCTTCATTTTATAAACCGGTTCACGAACAAAAGAATGAGTGTCAGAAGAAGACTCAATAAGAGACAGGTGGCTAGAGGAAAATAAAAAGTAAAATTCTTTTTCTCAATTAAAATGTCTCCAGGAATTCTCCCAAACCAAGAAATTTTTCCTCCTAAAATAAATATAACTCCTAAGCCAATAAAAATTAATCCCAAAATTATTAAAAATCTACCCAGAGTATCAATCATTTCTTCTTACCAAGAATTGCCTCTTCACGCTCCATCTTACTGTAGACACATCCGCAATATTTCTGACGATAGAGCCCCATTTCTTTTGCTCTATTCTGTGCTTCCCGAAAGCCTATCCTGAAATCCTCATAGAGAAATTTAACCCCATATTTTTGAGCAATTCTTTCTCCCAGTTCTCTGATTTTCTCTTGATTTTGGTAAGGACTAACTAAAAGGGTTGTAGAAAAAAATTCAAAATTATTCTCTTGGGCATAAGCAGCAGTTTTTAGTAACCGCAGTTCCCAACACTTGGGACAGCGTTCAGTTTGAGAAAGATTGGGCTCAATTTGCGCAAAAAAATCTTCTGGCAAATATTCAAAATATACAATCCCAAAATTTTCTTTTTTGGAAAATTCATAAAGGGCATCTCTCCTTTTTAGAAACTCCTCCACGGGATAGATATTGGGGTTATAGAAAAATCCAGTGATTGCATATCCCTTTTCTTTTAAAAGAGAAAAAGGATAAATACTACAGGGTCCACAACAGATATGTAATAAGACATTACCCATCTTGAGCGAAATTAAAGAATCTCCTTTTGTATCTCTTTAGGATAGGGTAATCCAAAATGCTCATAGGCAAGGGAAGTTGCCTCTCTTCCCCGGGCAGTTCTTTTTAAAAATCCAATCTTTAAAAGATAGGGCTCAACTAAATCTATTAAGGTATCGGGTTCTTCATTCAAAGTAGCGGCTAAGGATTCAATCCCTACCGGACCTCCATTGAAACCCTCTAAAAGGGTGCGCAAAACTTTTATGTCCAAGGAGTCTAAACCAAACCGGTCAATCCCCAACATTCCTAAAGCCTTCAGCGCCATCTCTTCAGTAATTACTCCCTTCCCTTTTACTTGAGCATAGTCGCGTACTCGGCGTAATAATCGATTGGCTACCCGGGGGGTCCCGCGCGAACGCCGGGCAATCTCAAGGATTGCTTTTTCTTCAATAGAAACCTCTAAAATCTTTGCCGAGCGTCTCACCACTTCCATAATCTCCTCTTCAGTATAAAAATCTAAATGATAAAACATCCCAAACCTTCCTCTCAAAGGAGCACTTAAAAGTCCGGCACGCGTGGTCGCCCCAATGAGCGTGAAGGGTTTGAGATTAAATTTTATGGTCTTAGCATAAGGACCTTTATCTAAGACAAAATCAATCTGGAAATTCTCCATCGCCGGATACAAAAACTCCTCCACTACTTTGGAAAGACGATGGATCTCATCAATAAAGAGGATATCTCCCCTCTCTAAGTTGGTAAGTATTCCAATCAAATCTCCTGCGCGTTCAATAGCTGGACCGGAGGTAGCAGTAATCTTCGTGCCCATCTCCCGTGCAATTATATGCGCCAGGGAGGTTTTACCTAAACCTTGCGGTCCAGAGAGAAGAATGTGTTCTAAGGGCTCTTTGCGGTTTAAAGCCGCGGAAATAGAAATCTTTAAACTTTCTACTATCTGCTTTTGTCCAATAAACTCTCGCAAGCGTTCCGGCCTTAAAGAGAGATTAAAGATTAAGTCTTCTTCCGTCTCCTGAGGAACAATTATCCTTTCTTTATCCATTCTTTACCGTTCTGTGATAATGATAAATTTCGTTCAGTAATTCTTCTGTGGTACTAATGCGGGGATTTCTTGCTAAGGCTTCTTTAACCATCTTTTCCGCTTCATATTTTTTATACTGAAGTTGAAGCAGGATTGCTAAAGCCTCTTTCTCAATGTCTTCTTTCTCAACTCTTTTCTCCAAAAGTTCCTCATCCTGAATAAGTCCAAATTTACCAATTTTGCCTTGCAGTTTGGCAATGATTTCTCTTGCTTTCTGTTTACCGATCCCCGGGAGAGAACTCAAGAGGCCAATATCTCCTTCATCAATTGCCCGCGCAATCCTTGAAATGGGCATATTTAAAGCCTTCACTGCGGTGCGTGGCCCTACTCCCGAAACGCTGATAAAGTGTTCAAAAAATTCTCGTTCAATCTCATTATTAAAACCAATTAAAATCGGGATACTTCGGTTAGGCTCTATTTGATAATAATGAAAAGTAACTAAAGAAATCTTTTCTTCGCCTGGATGATTTTTTTCAATACTCTGCATTACCGTGGGAGGAACTATAATTTCATAGTATATCCCCTGCACTTCCAGGATAAGATGATTTTCCTTTTTCTCTACCAATCTTCCCTCTATCCGGGAAATCATTTTCTTACGCTCCGCATTATATAAGTATGGGCGAGACAAAGCGCAAGTGCATCTGAGACATCCACCGGCCGGGGAATATTTTTTAAATTTAAAAGATAGCGCACCATCTTCTGGAGTTGCTCTTTTCGCGCATCTCCCCTCCCTAAGAGTGCTTTTTTAATCCGGGTGGAGGAATAGCCCACCAGGGTGACCCTTTCCTCCGCAGCCGCTAAACTGATCACGCCGCGCGCATGCCCCATCAGTATAGCAGTCCGGGGATGCCTATAGTGGGAATAAAGTTCTTCCAACACCATTACCTGAGGATGGAATTCTTTAATTATTTTCTTAACCTCCTCATAAATCTTTCTTACTCTTTGTCCCAGGGGAAAATTCCTCTCTGTTTTTATCACTCCCGTTTCTAAGAGACGGGAATGAAAATGAGAATTTACTTCCAAAACTCCATAACCGGTGATATTCAAACCCGGGTCAACTCCCAATATGCGCATTTTTACAGTTCGCTAAAAAGCTTATTTAGATTCGGGGTCGACGGGATTTGAACCCGCGCTTTTCGGATTGACAGCCCGACGTCTTAGACCAGGCTAGACGACGACCCCTCTGGGCGATAGAGGATTTGAACCTCTGACCCCTTGAATGTAAGTCAAGTGCTCTTGCCAGGCTGAGCTAATCGCCCTAAATTAAAATTTTCCTAAGACCCCCAGACTAAAAACCAGGATAAATAAAGCCACTGTCTCAATAATTCCTAAGACCACAATATAATTAGCAAACCCTTTCCCGGTTTCTCCCAAGGCATCGCAGGCAACCGCTGCTGCTTTTCCCTGCATTAATGCCGAAAGTCCCATCGCCAAACCAGAAAAAATTCCTATCCCCCAGAGATGTGCCCCTTTATTTACCAATTCTGCCATGCGGTTCATCACAATCATCCCATAGATGGTCTGAGTTAAAGGAGCCCCTACAAAGGCGACCATCAAAAAGGGAGCCATTCTGTTCTGAGAAAATGCCTTTTTCCAGGCACCAATTGCTGCCATTCCCGCAATCCCTGCCCCTAAGCCTGAACCTAAAGCAGATAAAGAAAGCACTGCTCCCAGACCTAAATCTTTAAATTGGCTCAAAACTCCTTCCATTTCTCTCCCCCCTTCTCAAAAATCTTGTTCATTTATTTCCTTAAAGGCTGATAGGGAAATCCCTTCCATTTTACCTCAAGGTGATTACAGAATTCAAGCAGATTAAGTCTTACTCCATGCACAAGCACAGACATTGGGCCCAAGAGTAGATTTAAAGTATGACCTAAAATTAAAATGAATGCAGTAATTAAACTGGAGAAGAATCCCCGGCCCGCAAAATCCAGTGCTATGCTATGGAAAGAATCGGCAATGGCTACGCCTGCCAGACCCACCGCAAAAAGGCGAATATAGGAAACCACATCTGTAAAATTGCTCACTAAATTTAAAAAAAGTGCTCCCATTCCTTCCCCCCAGCCTTTAATTATATTCTTTTGAGGATGGGTGAAGAGAACCACTAAGCTAACACCTAAGAGAAAAATAACCCTCACAAATTCAGGTAAAATTTCTCCCAAGATTAGCATTCGGGCTAAAAAATATGCTCCCCATAAAATAGAAATCCAGCCTAACTCGGCAAAACTGAAGAGGCTGGGCAACTTTAGCAAAAATTTCCAAAAATGGGCGATGCTTAAATGTAGCGCTCCCAGAAAGAAACAGAAATTCTGCACTACTTTATCATTGCGTAAAGGAGGAAGAAGCGGTTTTATAAAATGAGGATGCCAAGCCTGGCCAAAGATTGTGCCGCTAAAAATTCCCCAGAGAATTGCCGAAAAACTTAAAAGATAAAAAAGCGTAAAGAGCGCCTTTTCTTTTATTCTTTCACCCCATTTTCTCTTTGCCCAGAAAGTGAGAACCAGATAGACCATCCCGTATCCCGCATCTCCAATGAGTATGCCAAAAAATAGGCAGAGGAAGATTAAAAACCAGAAACTTATATCTAACTCCTCATAGCCAGGAAGAATCGCCAGGAAGCGAAAAAGTGGGTCTAAAATCCTTAT
The DNA here is from genome assembly GCA_023818555.1 of Candidatus Omnitrophota bacterium. GTDB lineage: Bacteria > Omnitrophota > Gorgyraeia > DTHP01 > DTHP01 > DTHP01. The sequence goes on along the minus strand of JAMWCG010000016.1, from coordinate 3,983 downwards.
CCAAGGAGGATTGCGCAAGAGGGTAGGAACACTGTCTTCCGGAGAAGGGTCTGCAATTAAAATCCCCCAGGCTTGTTCCCGGGAAAAATTTAAAAATTTTTCTAAACTCTCCCGGGGAAGATACCCTCTAAGATAACTTAAAGGGCCGAATTCTCCCATCCCAATTTTTGCCTCCGCAAGTTCTTTCTCTTTTTCTAACTCCACCCTTATCTCCTCAAGAGCGGGAAGAAAACTGCTTTTTTCTCTCATTTCTTTTTCTAAAGATAAAAGCAAATCTTTCTTCTCCTGAAGAACTCTCTTCATCTTTCCCAGGCCCATTTCGGGGAGAGGAATTTTCTTAAAGGGAAAGTTTATCTCTTTTCGGGAAATAAGCAGACAATTAACCATGCCCTTTTGGGAAGAAATTTCTTTTATCACTATATCCTCAGGGATTTTTTTCAATTCTCTTAAAGGAATTTGATAGAGCCTTATATAGATATTTTTTTTCTCCAATTCTTTAATTATCTCCGGCTCAAAATCGCCCCAAGTTTCCCAAAACTTTATCTCTTCTTCAAGTCTATAAGTATATTCCTTTAAATCCTTTATTCTCTTCCCTAAATCTATAACCTGAATAATAAAACTCTTCCCATCAAGTAATCTCTCCTTTCCCCTCACGGAAGGCGAAAAAGCACTCAAGAGCGTCTTTGCCTCTTCTAATCTTTGCATCTCCTCCTTAAGCAAATTCAGCTCTCTCCCCTTTGGTTCCTGGAGATGCTCTATGTGCAAAACCCCCAATTCAGCCAGTTTCTCTATGGTGGTTTCTTTATCCTTTGCTTGCACAATCAGCGTGACTTTCTTCATCGGAACAATCATAATCCTGCCTCCACTTCTTCCAGTTTTTTCTTTGCCAGTTTACTTCTTACCACCGCATTTGCCATCTGGTCGCCCAGGTAGATTTTAATTACCCTGATCGCCTCTTCGGCTTGGGGAATTTTTACTTTCTCAAATAAATTTACCCTCTGAGTAGTAACCCGTAACTCCTCTTTTAAAATTGAAATTGCTCTCTCCAAAACAAAAATCTCTTCTCTCAAAACAGCCCATTCCCTCAATTTCTCTACAGCGTAATCCAGCCATAAAGGGGTAAGGAATAAGTCATATTCTAAAAAGGGGAATTCCAATTTCTCTATGTAAGGAATATCAACTCCCGCAATATTTTTTGTCCCGTAAATTTTTTGCGGTAAAACCCAAGGTTTTATCTCTATTTCCAATTCTTTTAAAAGTCCCACCCAGTTTAAAATCTCTCTCTTCTTCTCCTGTTCCTCTTTTTTCTTCTCTATCAAGAGTTCCTCCTGATGTAAAATCTCCATCTGCAGTTGTTTTTTCTTTAATTCTAAGATGGGGAAGTAGCGCAGGTAGCGATTTAAGGCTTCCCTCTGTCTCTTTAACTCATCCCGCGTTAACCCTATCTTCATCTCTCTACTTGCTTAGGCCAATATTCTGCAATCAAACTTCTTTTTATCCCTGTCTCTGCAGGGGTAAAACATTCTGCTAAAATCTTCCAGCCTAAATCCAGTGCCTCCTCTAAAGAAATATTTACCTCCAAAGACATCATTCTTTTTTCAAACAATTCTCCGTAGTAAATAAGTTTCTTATCCCAGTCGGTCATTTTAAATCCCATCGCCCGCTTTTCCAAGGTTTCCCGGTACTGAGCAAAAAGCTGAATCATTGCATCCATTAAAGTGCGATGGTCAGAACGCGTTTTGGCATTTACTTGCTGGCGCAATCTGCTTAAGGAACCAAAGGGTTCAATCATCCTATTTTTAAGATAGAACTGCCCCTCGGTAATGTATCCGGTATTATCAGGGATGGGGTGGGTAATATCATCTCCGGGCAAGGTGGTCACGGAGATTATGGTAATGGAACCTGCCCCTTCCAGGTCCACTGCCTTTTCATATCTCCTTGCCAACTGAGTATATAAATCTCCTGGATACCCCCGATTAGAAGGAATCTGTTCTAAGGTAATGGAAATTTCTTTTAAAGCATCGCAAAAATTGGTCATATCGCTAAGCAAAACTAAAACGCGTTTCCCTTGGAGAGCAAAATTTTCCGCTACCGCCAGACTTATATCCGGAACCAAAAGGCACTCTACAATCGGGTCGGAGGCAGTATGCACAAAAAATATCGCTCTGCCCAAAGCCCCTTTTTCTTCTAAGGCATTACGGAAGAAGAGATAATCATCGTATTTTAAACCCATTCCTCCTAAGATAATGATCTCCATTTCTGACTGAATGGCAATCCTTGCCAGAAGTTCGTTATAGGGCTCGCCGGGGAGAGAAAAAATGGGAATCTTTTGTGATTCCACCAAAGAATTAAAGAGGTCAATCATTGGAATTCCCGTGCGTACCAGTTTTTGCGGGAGAAGCCTCTTTACCGGATTGGCAGGGGGACCACCAATTTCTACTAAGGCTTCCGAAAGTTCAGGGCCGTTATCACGAGGAAGCCCAGTACCATTAAAGATTCTTCCCAAGAGCGCTTCCCCGGTAGAAATGCGCAAAGGATGCCCCAAGAATCTCACCTTATCTCCTGTAGAAATTCCTTTACTTCCAGCAAAAACCTGTAGAAATACTTTCCTCCCTTCCAGCCGAATTACCTGGGCAAGGGAAATTCCGCGTGGAGTAGTTACTTCGGCAATCTCTGCATAGCCCACATCCTCTGCCTCTACTACAATTACATCTCCCGCAATCTCTAAGATCTCCGTGTAAACTTTATACATCTTTCTCTACCCTCTTCTCCTTTAAAAACTCCCGAATCTCCTTTTCCAGACTGAGAAAGCCTTGACTCTGCCAGGTTTCTGAATTCCAGCTCTTGAAGAGATGGCGAAGTTTCTGGAAGAATTTTAAAGCCATCTCTTTATTCTCTAAGGAAAATTTCCTTTGGATAATATTCTCCAAGATAAAAGTAAAAATATATTCTTGTCTTGCTTGGGGAGTGGCTTCGTCCACCGGATCAAAGGCATTCTGTTGAAGATAAACGAAGTCAAAAAACTCTCCCTTTAAATAATCTATATAGTCTTCAAGGGTAATCCCTTCTTCACCCACAACCTTCATCATCTGATAGACATCAAAAGCCTTCCGCAATACCGCGTGGAGGTAGGAAACTTTCTCTTCTTCAATAAAACTCTTGTATTTTGACCAGCTCATCAACGGGTCGATGGCAGGATATTTTCTTGCCTCTGCGCGTTCACGCGAGAGCCCTAAAAATGCACCTACCACTTTTAAAGTTGCCTGAGTCACTGGTTCCTCAAAATTCCCTCCCGCAGGACTGACTGTTCCTCCGATGGTAACTGAACCAATTGTCCCATCATTTAATCTTACCACCCCTGCTCTTTCATAAAAAGCAGCGATACGCGATTCCAGATAGGCAGGGAATGCCTCTTCTCCGGGAATCTCCTCAAGCCTTCCGGAAATTTCTCGCATTGCTTGCGCCCAGCGGGAAGTGGAATCTGCAAGGAGTAAAACTTGCAGGCCCATCTGTCGGTAATATTCCGCAATGGTTACCGCAGTATAGACACTGGACTCCCTTGCCGCCACCGGCATTGCGCTGGTATTGCAGATAATTACTGTCCGGTCAATCAAAGGCTTTCCGGTGCGCGGGTCAAGAATCTCGGGGAAGGTTCTCAAAACCTCCACCACCTCTCCTGCTCTCTCCCCACAGGCAGCAACTACTACAATATCTATCTCTGCATGTTTACTGATTAACTGCTGTAAAACTGTCTTCCCTGAACCAAAGGGACCGGGAATACAATAGGTCCCTCCCAGGGCAATGGGAAAGAGTGAATCAATCAACCGCATTTTGGTCACCAGGGTCTTTTGAGGAGGAAGCCTTTCCGCATAGGCCCGAATAGGAATCTTTACCGGCCAAGACTGTTTCAGAAAAACTTCATAAATTCTATTCTCTTTTCTCAAATAGGCAACCGGTTGTCTAAGATTATATTCCCCCTCTTT
>JAMWCG010000015.1 GCA_023818555.1 Candidatus Omnitrophota bacterium | reverse complement strand
AAATCGGTTGTCCAGACTAAATATTCCTCCCTTCCTAAATTTAAATCTATCTCTACTTCTATCTCCCTTCTTTTTAAATAATCTTTTAGTCTTTTAGAAAAATTATTCTGGGAGTTACCATTTTTAAAAACAAGCATTTCCCCAAAACGGATTTCTAATTTTTCAGGTTTAAAATTCACTCCTGAAGCCCCACAGCAAGCAACAATTCTTCCCCAGTTAGGATTTCCTCCATACATGGCAGTTTTAAATAGAGGAGACCTACCAATAGTTCTGGCAATTTTTTCTGCAGAAAATTTGTCCTTCGCTCCTTTCACCCTCACAGTGATGAACTTGGTTGCCCCTTCTCCATCGTAAACAATCTCCCGGGCTAAATACTGACAGACAAACTCAAGCCCTTCCCGGAAAACAAAAAATTCTTTACTCCGGGGAGATTCTATTTTTTTATTCCCCGCCAGTCCGTTTGCCATAATAAGGATAGTGTCATTTGTGCTCATCTCTCCATCCACGCTGATACGATTAAAAGAAACCTCCACCGCTTCTTTAAGGGCTTTCCTGAGAAGACCCAATCTTATATCTAAATCGGTAGTAATGAAGCAGAGCATAGTTGCCAAATGGGGAGAAATCATACCCGCACCTTTTGCCATTGCTCCCATTCTTATCTTCGTCCCCGAGATTTTAAATTCCACAGCAATATACTTGGGATGCTTGTCCGTGGTCATAATCGCTTTTGCGGCCAATATAAACTTATTTCTTCCTTTCTCTCTCACCAAAGAGGAAATTGCTCTTTCTATTCTTTTCAGGGGAAGTCTTTTACCAATAATTCCTGTGGAAGCCATTAAAACTAAATTAGAATCTATCCCCAGTTCCTTAGCTAAACTTTGGGTAATCCTCTCGGCATCTTCTAATCCCTTTCTTCCTATCGCACAGTTGGCATTTCCGCTATTTATTATCACTGCTTGGGAATAACCCTTTTTAAGTCTTTTTCTATCCAAAATAATATGATGTGCGGGGAAATTAGAAGAAGTAAATAAACCTGCGGTTACCGCAGGAACTTCTGAATAAATGAGGGCTAAATCTAATTCTTTATCCTCTTTTATCCCACAAGAAATTCCATTTGCCTCAAATCCCCGAGGCACAGTTATCCCTTCCTCTAATATCTTCATCCTTCAATTTGGCAATTTAACCATTTATCTAAGTCCCAGTGTCTCCTCCCAACCCATCATAATATTCAGATTCTGTACCGCCTGCCCCGCAGCACCTTTCCCTAAATTGTCAATGGCGGAAATAGCAATGACCATTTCTTTCCTTTCCGCAACGACTAATCCAATATCGCAATAATTAGTCCCTTGCACCGCTTTAAGCTGGGGATAAACTCCCTTCTCCATTATCCGCACAAATGAAGCATGCTTATAAAATTCTTTATAGAGACTAATTAAGCCTTCTGTGGAGCAATCCTTTTTTAATTCTGCATAGACGCAAGTCAAAATCCCTCTGTTGAGAGGTAAGAGCTGGGGAACAAAAATAATCTTAAACTCTTGCTTCCCCGCAAAGGAAAGCTCCTGTTCCATCTCGGGGATATGCTGATGTTCATTCACCTTATAAGCACGCATTGATTCATTGACCTCACTGAAAATCAATTCCGTGCGGGCATTTCTTCCTGCGCCCGTAGTCCCTGATTTGGCATCAATGATAAGTTTCTCCTCTATGAGATTATTTTTCACCAAAGGAAGAACCGCTAAAATTGCTCCGGTGGGATAACAGCCAGGATTGGCAACCAATCTTGCTTTTTTGATTTCCTCAGCATAAATCTCCGGGAGACCATAAACCGCCTCCTGCAAAAGTTTCTCTTCTTTATGTTCAAAGTGGTACCATTCTTTATAGAGCGAGGAGTCCTTAAGGCGAAAATCCGCACTCAAATCCACGACCTTTTTCCCCTTTTTCAGCAATTCCGGGACCACCTTATAAGCAAAACCGTGGGGGGTAGCCAAAAAAACTACATCCGTAGCCCTGTTCAATTTTTCTATATCCGGTTCTTCACAGATAAGACCGATTTTCCCTTTGAAAGAAGGGAAAATTTCATCAATTCTGGCAGGTTTGTCTATCTTTGCAGATAAATAGTTTATCTCTACCTGCGGATGATTTATGAGAAGACGGATAAGTTCTTCTCCCGCATACCCTGTTGCTCCCATTATTCCTATTTTAACTTTACCCATCTTTATAAAATAAGATGAAAAAATTGTATTCTAAATAGTTAAAATAGTCAAGAAATTTTTCCTCGCTAATTATTTTAGAACTTTAAAGGGTTGATAAAATAGCGAGTAACTCTGGGGTTAGCGTTTGGTCCACTGGAATCTTTTCCGCGCCCCCTTCTGTCCATACTTTTTACGCTCTTTTTCTCTGGGGTCACGCGTCAAAAGTCCTCTTCTCTTTAAGAGAGGCTTTAAGTTAGGGTCCAGTAGGGTAAGAGCGCGGGAAATACCTAAGCGGAGAGCATCGGCCTGACCGGTTAGCCCCCCTCCTTCTAATTTAGCCACCACATCAAATTTTCCAATTGTATCCGTAGCCCGGAAGGGTTCCAGAATCAGCCTTTCATAGAGTGGCCGATGAAAATAAAGATTGTAGGGTTGCTTATTAATCAAAATCTTCCCCGTACCGGGAGAAAGCCATACCCGCGCTACCGAAGTTTTCCTCCTCCCGGTAGCCAAAACTTTAGTAAGCTTATCTTGTGAATTTTCTAAATTATTTTTCTCTTCACCCATTTTCTCTCCCTTTTAAGTTAGCATGATCGGCTTCTGGGCTATATGAGGATGTTTATCATCAGGATAGACCTTCAATCTCCGCAACATCACTTTGGTCAACTTATTCTTAGGGAGCATACCCTTTACCGCATGTCTAATTACCTCTTCAGGTTTCTTCTCCAGCATCTCCGCAAGCGGGATGGTCTTTAATCCGTCGGGGTATCCCGAATAGCGTTTATAGAATTTCTGAGCAGGCTTATCCCCGGTCACCTTAACCTCTTTAGCATTAATCACAATTACTCCGTCTCCTTTAACTAAATGGGGTGCATAATCAGGTTTATGCTTCCCCATAATAATCCGTGCCACTTTTACTGCCAATCTCCCCAAAATTTTATCTCGGGCATCTAAAAGATACCATTTTATCTCTTTTTCCTCGCTCATTTCTCTCCCTTTTTAAATAACGGCATAAGATTTTACAATTTCAATCCTCTTCTGTCAATAGAAAAATGTGTTCCGAGATAAACTCCCAATATATCAAATAAAACATCTGAGAAAGAAACTTCTCGCCCAGGAACAAAATACTGATGGATTTCATCAGAAAGAGCATAAATAAAACCAATGAAAACCGTCCAGAAGACCTTTCTTTTAAAACCATAATTTTTGCAGGCGCGAAAAAGAAAAAACCCGAAGAGAGCGTATTCAAGAAAATGTCCAATCTTATCTCCATAAGGAAGAAGGGAAAGGGAAGAGGGAGCAGGTAAAGAAGAAAACCAGAAAATCAAACCCGCATATAAGATAACGGGGAACCAGTATTTAAAAAATTTTGACAACTTACTTAAACAAGTGTCTTAACTTCTCTTGAAAAGAACGGGTCAAAGGGAGGGATGCTTCATCTAAAGTAACCGCAAAATCCCGGAGAAGTTTCTTCTGTTCCGCGGTAAGAGCAGTAGGAACTTCTACAATCACCCTTACTAATTCATCTCCCTGACCGGCGCTGTGCAGACGCGGAAATCCCTTCCCCCGAATGCGGAAGACTTTCCCGGATTGTGTCCCGGGGGGAATTTTCATCTTTACATTCCCATTTAAAGTAGGGACCTCTACCTCACCTCCTAAACAGGCAGTCACAAAACTTACCGGAAGTTCTAAATATATATCATCGTCATGCCTTTCAAAGAGGGGGTGGGGCTTAACATAAATCACAATATACAAATCTCCCCTTACTCCTGTGGGTCCTGCCTCTCCTTCCCCACTAAGCCGTAAGTGGGCACCGGTATCCACTCCCGGAGGAACTTTCACCTCTATTCTTCGTTCAACCTTCTCTCTCCCCTGCCCCCGACAGGTAGGACAGGGTGTCTGTATACGGTAGCCCTCTCCCTGACAGGAAGCACAGGTCGTGGTAAGAGTAAAAAAACCCTGGGCAACCTTTATCTGTCCGGTTCCGCGACAACGAGAACATTCCACTTTTTTCGTGCCTGGTTTTGTCCCCTCTCCCCGACAGGTAGAACAGACTTCATAGCGGGGAACCACAAGCGTCTTGGTAGTCCCCCGCGCCGCCTCTTCAAAAGAGATTTCTAAGTCAAACTGTAAATCCCTCCCCCTACCCGTTCTCCGAGAACTCCTCCTCCCCGTCCCAAAGAAACCGAAATCACCAAAAATTTCTTCAAAGATGCTTGTGCCAAATCCTAAATCTTCAAAAATACTTGTAAAGTCTGCTCCACGGAAGATATCCTCATAGCTATATCTTGCACCAATCCCTTCGTGGCCAAACTGGTCATACTGAGCACGCTTCTGGTCATCAGATAAAACCGCATATGCCTCCGAGATCTCTTTAAATCTCTCTTCAGCCTCCTTCTTCTTTTCCGCAGGGACCCGGTCGGGATGATACTGCATCGCCAGTTTGCGAAAAGCGGCACGAATATCCTCCTTAGAAGCATTCCTACTTACACCAAGCACTTCATAATAATCACGCTTTGTAGCCATTTAGTCTAACCCATAAATAATAAACTTATTTTTTGTCTTCATCATCTACTTTATATTCTGCATCAATGATGTCTTCTTTCTTGCCCTCTTTAGATTCAGATTTTTCTTCTCTCTTCTCCTCGCCTCTCTCTGTCTTTTTACTGGCAGTTGCCTGTTTATAAACTTCCTCTGCCAGTTTATGGGAAGCTCGCGTTAACTCTTCCATCCCCCGTTTAATCCTTTCAATGTTTTTATCCTTAATGGCGGTCTTCAAATCATTCAATTTCTGCTCAATCTCCATCCGCTCACTCTGACTGATTCTATCGCCAAATTCTTTCAAGGATTTCTCTGTGGTATAAACCAAGGTGTCAGCCTGGTTGATTAACTCTACCTCTTCTTTCCGTTTCTTGTCCTGTTCGGCAAACTTCTCTGCCTCCTTAATCATCTTTTCAATCTCTTCCTTGGACAATTTCTTGGGTGCAGTGATGCGCATTGATTGTTCCTTCCCCGTTCCTAAGTCCTTTGCCGAGACATGGACAATCCCATTGGCATCAATATCAAAAGTGACCTCAATCTTGGGAACTCCGCGCGGGGCAGGGGGAATCCCAATCAAATCAAATCTTCCCAGTTCCACATTATCATCAGCCATCGGACGCTCTCCCTGCAGGACACGGATGGTCACTGCTGTTTGATTATCACTGGCGGTAGAGAAAATTTCTGATTTGCGGGTGGGGATGGCGGTATTTCTTTCAATCAATTTCGTAAAAACTCCTCCCAAGGTCTCAATCCCCAGGGATAAAGGAGTAACATCTACTAAAAGGACCTCTTTCATCTCTCCTTTGATAATCGCCGCTTGGATTGCTGCCCCCATAGCCACACATTCCATCGGGTCAATCCCGCGTTCAATCTTCTTCCCCACTGTCTCCTCCACAAACTTCTGGACACAGGGCATCCGGGTCGGGCCTCCTACCAGAATTATTTTGTCAATATCTCCTGCTTTAAGCTGGGCATCGGACAATGCCTGTTCAATGGGATGCCGGCATCTTTCAATAATGGAAGAAACCAGCTCCTCTAATTTTGCCCGGGTAAGACTCAGGGAGAGATGCTTAGGACCAGCGGCATCGGCAGTGATAAAGGGAAGATTTATATCCGTAGTAAGGGTGCTGGAGAGTTCAATTTTGGCTTTTTCCGCCGCCTCCCGCACCCGCTGGATAGCCATTTTATCATTGTGCAAATCAATTCCCGTCTCCCGTTTAAATTGCTCGGTGATATAGGCAATGAGGGCATTGTCCATATCCGTCCCACCTAACTGAGTATCTCCGCTGGTGGAAAGGACCATAAATCCTCCTTCTTCCCCCATTTCCATAATGGTTACATCCAGGGTTCCTCCCCCTAAATCAAAAACCATAATCTTTAATCGTTTACCCAATTTATCCAGACCATAGGCAAGACAGGCAGCAGTGGGTTCATTGATAATCCGCAGTACCTTTAATCCCGCGATTTCTCCCGCATCTTTGGTAGCGGTTCTCTGATTATCATCAAAATATGCAGGACAGGTAATCACTGCTTCTTCAACCTTATCTCCCAAAAATGCTTCCGCGTCCTGTTTAATTTTTTGCAAAATAAATGCCGAAATCTGCTGGGGAGTGTATTCCTTACCATAGACCTTAAATTTATAATCTGTCCCCATCTTCCGTTTGGCGGCAAAGATTGTTCCTTCCGGATTAATGGCTGCCTGTCTACGAGCTGGCTCTCCTACCAGGCGCTGTCCATCTTTAGTAAAAGCCACAAAGGAAGGAAAAGCCTTCCCGGAAGCCACTCCCGCTCCTTCTGCGGAAGGGATAATAGTTGGTCTTCCACCTTCCACCACCGCCGCTGCGGAATTGGAAGTTCCTAAATCAATACCGATTGCTTTAGCCATATACTCACCTCCTGATTTATGCTGAACTAATATCGGGTTCAGTTTCTCTTTTTTTCTTCGCCACTTTCACAATCGCCGGACGCAATACTTTATCATAAAGAAGATAGCCACTGCGGATTTCCTCCACAATGGTGTCTTCGGGATGGGCATCAGTTTCTACCATCATCAGGGCTTCGTGTCTTGCGGGGTCAAATCTCTCACCCACTACTTTCATGCGTGTAAGACCATTTTCTTCCAGCACCTTAGTCAGTCTTTTCTGAATCATCTCTATCCCTACACGGATGTTTTGTGGAATTTGATTTTCCGTCAGTCCATTAAAAAAATGTTCAAAATCGTCCACTATCGGTAAGATTTCCTCAAGGAGTGATTGATTAGCAAATTGAACTATTTCCTCCTTTTCCTTAAGCATGCGCCGACGGGCATTTTCAAACTCCGCCTGGAGTCGCAAAAGTTTATCATAGTATTCATCAGCCAGGGAAGCCTTCTTCTGCAGAGCTTCCCATTCCGAAGCAGAGATATTTAGCTTCTTTTCTTCAGCCCCGGGCTCTTGTTTAGGAGAAGAGTTATCCTTAATTTTTCCCTTAGAATTAGGATGAGAATTACTGTTCATAATCTCCTTTCCAGAACACTCTCCAGAATCTCTGAAACATTTTTCACAATGCTGAAAACATGGGCATAAGCCATGCGGGTAGGACCAACCACTCCCAAGGCTCCTACCACCTTCCCCTCTATATGATAATTTGCAGTAACCAAACTCAATGGCCTAAACTCTTTATAACTATTTTCCTCGCCAATATGTGCCTTTATCCCTTCCTCCTCCATATCCTGAGCAAGGATATCCAGAAAAAGCCTCCTCTCTTCTATCAGCTGGAGTAATTTAGTTAAGGTGTAACGGTCCTCAAATTCCGGCTGAGTAAGTATCTGAGTTGCCCCTTCAAAAGAGAATCTCTCCTCCTCCAATTTCTTAAATGCCTCTTCCAGAATAGAAAAAGCGTCCTTAAAGAGGTTAAAGACAGAAAAATCATCACTCAATCTTTTATGCCAGAGATATTTCCATATCTCACTCAAATAAACTCCCTCCAGTTCAGCGTTAAAGAGATTAGTAATTTTCTCTAAGTGACTGCGGGAATAAGTTTGAGGGAAACGAAGCAGGAGGTTTTTGATTAGTCCTGAATTGGTAATCAAAACCATCAAGACAGAATTATTCCCTACATCTATCAATTCTATATGCTTTAACCTACTCTTTTTCAAACAGGGATAAACTACAATCCCTGCCTCTTCACATAAACGAGCCAGAAGGCGACTGGTTTTATCCATAATCTCCGAAATATCCTCTCCTGCCTCCATTTCACGCATAATTTCTTTCTTCTCCTGGGGAGTAAGTCTTTCCTCGGGCATAAGATGGTCCACATAATAACGATACCCTTTATCTGTAGGAACTCTCCCTGCGGAAGTATATGGATGCGTAATATAACCTTCTTCCTCCAGGTCAGCCATAATGTTACGGATGGTGGCGGGAGAGAATTTAAAATGTAATTTCCGGGCAATCGTCCGTGACCCCACTGGTTCGGCTTCCCCAATATATGTCTCCACAATCGTCCCCAAAATCTTCTCCTTGCGTGATTTTAAATCTACCCTACGCATCTTCACCCTCCATTTTAGCACTCTCAATATTAGAGTGCTAAAATAATTATATAGCAATTTTAAAATTCTTGTCAAGAAAAATCTCACTTCCCTGAAGAAGTGCTAAGACGAATGAGAAGGAAGAATAACGGAAAGGTTATCTTAATTTTTTCAGGACCTCCAAGAAAACTTTTACAATCTGGGGGTCAAACTGTGTTCCTGCACCCTTCTTGATAATCTGCATCGCTTCTTTCTTCGTATAAGCTTTACGATAAGGCCGGTCAGAAATCAATGCCTGATAGACATCAGCGATAGCCACTATCCTTGCCCCCAAGGGAATATCCTCTCCCTTTATCCCAAAGGGGTAGCCTTCTCCATCGTAGCGTTCATGGTGATAAATTATGAATGGAAGAATTCCTTTCATAAAGTGAATGGAACGCAAAATATCCGCCCCGATGAGAGGATGTCTTCTAATTTCTGCCAATTCCCGGGAATTGAGTTTTGATTTCTTAAGCAAAACCTTTTCACTTATACCAATCTTTCCCAGGTCATGGAGCATCGCTGCATCACTGATTTTTTCAATCTCCTCCTGACTTAACCCCAAGGCACGGGCAGTCTCTACTGCATAGAGCACAGTATTTTCTACATGCTCTCCGGTATAGTTATCCTTCAACTTAATTGTGCGCGCAAAGGCATAGATTGCCTCCCGGATACTCTGGTTTGCCCTGCGGGTCAATTTATCTATCTTCTCTTTCAGAATTTCTGTATCCCTGACTATCTTCCCTTTAACTATTTGTTTTTCCTCCACTGCACTCCCACTCCAGAAAATATTATTTCCTCCCCGGTCCTTTATCTTACCTAAGAGCCGGTCTGCCAGATTTACCAATTCCATCCCCCGGGGAACCTGGTCATAGGGATAAGCAGCCACTCCCATACTTACTTTAAGATGAACTTTCTGCCGAGAAGTTCCAAAACTAAAATTATTTATTTTTTCCAGAATACGCCGGGCGAGATTTACTGCCCCCGAATGGTCAGTCTCGGGAAGAATAAACAGAATCTCCTCTCCACCGTAACGGATAACGGTATCGTATATACGCACCATTTTCCTACAAAGGTTAGCCAGCTGTTTCAGCACCAAGTCACCAAAACTATGGCCATAGACATCATTGATGGATTTAAAATAGTCTATATCCAGCATAATTACGGAGAGAGAAAGACCATACCTTTTACTCCGTTGAAATTCAGATTAAATTACCTCCCTTAAATAACGATAATTATAAAGTCCGGTATGACTATCTTTAAGAGACAACTGCCGCAATTTTCTGTTTGTCTTACGGAGATTAAGAGTTAATTTATTCAACAATTCCTCTGCTTTCTTTCGCTCTGTGGCATCCCTTACATATTCAATCACACCCTTCATCTCCCCGGTCAAAGAGTCAAAGAGAGGGAAAGAATAGAGGTCAACCCAGCCCACTACTTCCCCTCCGGGACCACATTTAGGGACAACCTCATAAGCCTGCTTTTTAGTCTTCAGAGTCTTTTGGGTGGGACAGATTAGGCAGGGTTCGCTGCGATTGTGGTAGGCAAAATAACATTTCTTTCCTACCAGAGGTGAATTATGCGCATACCATTTTTCCATTGTAGGGTTAACAGTGACAATATTTAAATCCTTATCCAGGATACTTATACCATCCTGAATACTTTCAAAAACACTGTGCAGAAAACGCCGTCCTTCCTCTACCAGAAAATCAGTTTCTCTTCTTATCAAAGCATTGGCAATGATTTTCCCCATTATTTTTAAAAGAAGCACACATTCCTGACACCACTCCTTCTCCTTCCGCACCGCATCAAAACCCAAAAATCCGATTACCTCTTCATTGAAGACCATGGGAACAAGCAAAACAGATTTAGTCCCTTCCACCATAAATTCCTGTTTTTCTCTCCCGGCTTCAGGAGGAAGTTGTTCTACGGAAGGAATACTTACCACTTCTTTTCTCTTCTCCAATCTCTCTCTTAACCAGGGGAAATCCTCCACCTGAACCTCCCTGAGCCTCTCCTGCTGTGGAGTAATCCCTTCCCGGCACCATTCATATAAATAATAGACTTTTTTCCGGTCTTCACTTCCCTTAAAGACATAAACCCGGTCTGCGTCCACAAACTCTCCAATATCTTTGAGGGCATTTTTTATCAATTTATCCAATTCCTCTACCCGTGCTCCGATAAGGAGAGTAGAGAAATTTACAATCATCTCCTCCAATTTCTTCCGAAAATTCAATTCCTCTTCAAAGGAAGATTTTTTTAAACCAGCATCCTCATTCAAATTAATTTCCTGATTGTCCATAGGAAAAATAGATTATTTTTCTCCCCCTATAAATATAACACGAAAAGTTAAAGTTAACAAGTATTTTATGGGACAAACTTGGCAGGTAAGTTTTTATTGACTAGACGAATCTCATTCGGCGAAACAAAGTGAAGACGAATCCCCTATTCACCGGGTCTTTCCGCCTTCATAATTTAAATTGACAGTATGGACATCTCTTTTCAAAATTGAAAACCTCATGTCCACAGTTTGGGCAAGTAAAATCATAACCCCGAAACCTAAATTTTCTATCTCTTCTTCTTTGAATTCTGTCTAAGAGAAAAAGAAGAAGAAGTAAGAACACAATATCCATCTAACATCCTTTCTATCTCTTTTAAATCCTTCTTCTTGGATTGAATAATATAAACATAAAATTTATTTCTCATTCGGCGAAACAAAGTGAAGACGAATCCCCTATTAATCGGGTCTTCCGTCTCCGCTATGCTCCGCCGGATTTATTATCCTCTTGTAAATAAATATTCTTCCTGTATGAGACTTTAGATATCGTTCAAATTCTAAGGCTTGATCTCTATAAGGAAATACACAATACCAAATCAAATCCCAAGGACCTTTAAGTCTGGTAAAGGTAGAAATACCTCTATTGTGAGCTTTTAATCTCTGAGTTAGATTCTCTGTATAGCCTATATAAAACAAATCCTTCTTCTTGGATTGAATAATATAAACATAAAATTTATTTCTCATTCTTCGCAACCTGTTCGGCGAAACAAAGTGAAGACGAATCCCCTATTAATCGGGTCTTAAATTCTCTCGTGTATTTCGCTTGCCCCGAGTTAAAAGAAGGGAGTTACAAGTCGC
>JAMWCG010000219.1 GCA_023818555.1 Candidatus Omnitrophota bacterium | reverse complement strand
TTGAAAAAAAGATTAAAAGCAAAAATTAAAAAAATTTTATTCTTCATCTCTTTCTTCCATTTTATAAAGTCATTAAGAAATAAATAGAAATAAAATAAAAATTACAAAGTATCTAACTTTACTTTTAAAAGCCTTTCACTGGCTATCTGAATAATCTTTAAATTTTCCGGGGCAATTCGGGATAAATTATTCCGGCCAGAGAAGAAAAAGAGCGGGCTTAAACTTATACCTAAGCATAATAATATCACCACCACTAAAGCATGGTTTAATTCTAAGGCTTTTTCTTTCCATTCTTCAGCAAAAACAAAAAGCTTAGGTCTTCTGCCAATTTCAATTATCTTCTTCTCTATCTTTTCTCTCAGAACTTTAGCAAAAGCATTGTGAGTATCTATCGTTAAGAGATCAGAAAGATATTCTAGCGCCTTTAAAATGTCTCTTTCTTTCAGTGCATTTATCACTGCCTGCAAAATCATTGCCTCTACAAAGGGTAAAGTCGTAAAATCAGCTTCCCTTCCTTTGGCTAAATCTTTTATCTCTTCCGCCAGAACCTGCTTCTTTATTTTATCCAGTCTCTCCCAGTATAAATCCCAGCAATCCTCAAAGAGATATAAATCTAAGAATAAATCCAGATAACTCTCTAAGGCAGTAAGACTCAAATTAAGTGCATGCCTTTCTTTTAGATGCCGTTGAACCTCGGTAATGTTTCTCTCTTTAAAAAAATGCTGGAAAACGGTATAGGTAAGGGAGCCAAAGCAAACACTCACTTTAGCCAGAGGATTGAGGACCCTATAACTGCGCCTCTTTCTCCCCTTTAAGGGAGTAATTACCAAATCTTTACGGATTCTGAATTTTCTCTCTCCCCAAGACATAAGCATATTTCCCCTTTTATATATAACACAAATCTATAATCTCGTCAAGTCCGGTGAGGTAATCTGGTTACAAAAATAAATAAATTTTGTAACTTTTGTAACTACCTAATTTCAGCAGAAAACTTTTCCTTTAGTCCCTGGCGAATTTCTCTCATCACCTCCTCCACTTCTTCTTCTCGGAGGGTGCGTTCCGGAGATTGAAACTTTAAAGAAAAGGTGAAACTATTTTTACCAGCAGGGATATTCTCTCCTCTGTAGAGATCAATTAAATTTATCTCCTGGATTAAAGGGCTGGGAAACTCTTGGAAAAATTTTCTTAAATCCCCATAATTTATGCCCGCATCTACCAGAAAAGAAATGTCACGCAGAATAAAAGGGAACTTAGGAAGGTTTACATATCTTTTCGCAAAAGAAGCAAATTTTGTTAATTGAGTTAAATCAATCTCGGCAAAGAAAGCCTCTAAGGGTAAATCAAAATTATTTTGTATATCTTCTTTTATCTTTCCTAAAAATCCCAAAGATTCTCCTTTAAATTTTATCTCTGCAGAATATGCCGGTATAAAAAATGGTTTCTCCTGACTTAAGAAGTCCACTTCTTTTATCCCCAGTTGACTAAAAATTGTCTCCACCACCCCTTTGAGAGTATAAAAACCAAGTTTCTCTTTTTTCTTTAACCAACCCAGAAAAGATTCTCCACTCAGACAGAGCCCTAAAGAAGGAATTTCCCGGGGGGTTTCTTTAACGAGATAAATCTTCCCCCATTCAAAAATCTTTACGGAATCCTTCTGGTGTTTGAGATTATAAGCTACCACCTCCAGAAGACTGACTAAAAGGGTGGGCCGGAGAAATTCCTGGGCTTTGCTTAAGGGGTTAGAGACTTTTATCCAACTTTCTTCATTCTGAAAATTTACTTTCTGGAGACTCTCTCTGCTCACCAAGCTGTAAGTAATTGTTTCGTTAAAACCCAGCCCCGTCAATACTTCGTAAACAATTTTCTCTATCCTCCGCAGGCCATCCTCATTAATTAGGGAGGGAATTTTTCTCGACTCCGGGAAGGTTAAGGGAATTTTTTCATACCCATGGAGGCGCGCAATCTCCTCTATCAAATCTTCTTCTCTTTCTATATCCCGACGGAAAAGAGGTGGTTTGATGATGAAAAAATCTTTCTTCTTCCTTACAGAAAATCCCAGCCTGCTAAATATTTTTTCTATTTCAGAAGGGGGAATCTCTTTCCCTAAAAAATTATTGAGGCGCTGGGGATTTAGAGAAATTAATTTTTCTCTCTCTTCTTTCCGACCTATGTCTTTTATTTTACTTACCCGAATCTTCTCCCGGGA
>JAMWCG010000218.1 GCA_023818555.1 Candidatus Omnitrophota bacterium | reverse complement strand
AAATCCTTTTCGGTGTTTCCCTCTCCGTAAAAGAAAAAGAGATTTTGGGGTTGATCGGACCTAACGGTTCAGGAAAGTCAACGATATTAAAAGTAATAAGTGGTCTCTTAACCCCTTATAGAGGCTCAATAAAGTTTTTGGGGAAAGAGATAATAAATTTACCAACAGAAAAGAGAGGGGAAATGGGTATCAGTTATTTTCTCCAAGGGGGTGAAGTTTTCCGAAATCTTACTGTCTTAGAAAATCTACGGATTGGGGGTTTAGGTTTGCGGAAAGATATTTTCCAAGAAAATATGGAAGAGGTTTTAACCCTTTTTCCTTTTTTAAAGAAGTATGAGCATATCCGAGCCGGTTTCCTTTCCGGCGGGGAGAGGCAAGCTTTGGCTTTAGGAATTGTTTTGATGCGACGTCCTAAACTGCTTCTCTTAGATGAGCCTTCCGCCGGTCTCTCCCCACTTCTAATAAAAGAGAGCGTAAAAAAGATAAGGGAGATAAATGAGAAATTAGGGGTAACAATTCTCTTAGTTGAGCAGAATGTGAAGGAAGCGTTAAAGATTGTCCACCGAGTTTATCTCTTAAAAAATGGCAAAATAAGAAGTGAAGAAAAAGTGGAAGGACTCTTAGAAAAAGGTAAGTTAGATGAATTATTCTTTCGCTAAAAATCGCTTTTATGTGAAGTTTAAGGGGGGACTATGGCAAAGATTTTGATCGTTGATGACATTGTGGAGTATGTCGAATCTTTGAAGAATATCTTAAAAAGTGAATATGAAATAGTGGTTGCCTATTCCCTAAAAGAGGCAAAGGAAAAGGCCGACAAAACTTTCTCTTTATTTTTAGTTGATATCCGTTTGGATGAATCCGACCCAAAAAACATTGACGGAATCATTTTTTTGGAATGGGCGAAGAAGAATTTTCCCGAAATTCCGGTGATAATAATGAGCGCTTACAAAGAATTTGAAGAAAAGAAAGAAGAGATTATCGCCAGAGGGGCGGAGAAGTTTTTAAAAAAACCGATTGATATTATCAACTTGAAAGAGATAATAAAAGAATTTATTATGTAAAATATTAATAACGGTTCTTCCTAAATCCTCATTAAGATTAATTGGACAAGTTTACTCCCTGGATGAAGGGGGACTTTAACCCGGCCAACATTCCTCACCAAAAAGAAGAGGCTTTCGTCTTTAGTATTCGGTTGGACAAAACCCGGTGCGATGAAAAGACTCAAACCAAAAATAACCATTCTCCCTCGGGGGGTAATCCAACCACAAATATTCAAAGGGAGGGTAATCCTCTCTCCGGTTTTACAAACAAGCGCTTCGTTCGGTTCCAAGTAGTAGGGTGCCCGGGTAAAGGACTGCCAAATTACTGTGTTACCGGGATTAAGCGAATTTACGATTTTTAAATCGCCCCGGAAGATGCCGATTTCTTCACCGACAGTAAGTTCCACCGACGCCTCCTTCACCGAATTCTGGTCAAATGGGTTAATTATTATCCGCCCATCTTCAACTTCCTTAATAATCTCTTCTCTTTTTAGAACCATTTTACAACCGAAAAAGAATCAATTGGCAGATTTTACTATCGGTAAATAGAGAGATGGGGGTATTACCAAAGTTAGTAATGAGAAAAAAGAGTTCTTCGTCCCGGGTATTTGGTTGGATGAAGCCGGTGGTGATATGAATGTTTAAGCCAAGTATCGTCACCTTTCCCCGACCTGTAATCCAACCGGCGATATCCTCAGGTAAGGTTATCTTCTCTTTTGTCTTCCCAATGATATTTTCGCGAGGCGAAAGTTGATAGACATTGTCCACCTTTTCCCAGGTGATTATCCGATAATCCACATCCTTGGAATTTATTGGACAAGGGAATTCTTTCAATTTACCAAATTCGTTGCTGAGTAAAAGTTCCACGGAAGCATCCTTAATATTCTCGGGAAAGTAGGGCTCAATTTTTATTCGACCTTCTTCAATCTCTCTTTTTATTTCTTCTCCTTTCAGGATGCTCATTTCAACTCCTCCTCCAGCATTATTAGCCAAACTTTATAGAGGTCCTGGTCAGGTTTATTCTTTAAGGTCCTTAATTCTCTCTCCAATTCCCCTATCCAATTTTTCAAAATCCCTTCATAAGAGCCCTCTCTCTTTTTGGTGTTTATCAAGTCCCTAATACTTTCGGTTAGTTTCTCCAATGCTTCTTTATATCCTCTTTCTTTCT
>JAMWCG010000217.1 GCA_023818555.1 Candidatus Omnitrophota bacterium | reverse complement strand
TGTTGGCAAAGATATTATTTTTATCTCTATTTATTTAGAGGGAAAGTTTTTAGGCAGGATATTTGGGTGGAGGGAGAAGAGTGTGAGGTGAAGGTAGATATCAGAGGCACATCACGGTTAATGTACACTTGGAGGGTATGAGTAAATTTTTGATTTGCTTGTCAGAAGTTTGCATATAAGAAAAAAAAGAGCGAGTCAATAAGCCGGGTTCTGTATTCTCTGTCATTTATCTGAACCGACAGTTGCCTGGCGGTCTATCGGCCTACCCCTCCCACGGAAGTGGAGCAAGCGGCCCCATGTGGGATATACTTGGCCTTTCAGCACGGAAGGTTTACCATGCCTCCTCGGTTACCCTTGGAGCGGTGAGCTCTTACCTCGCCTTTTCACCCT
Source organism: Candidatus Omnitrophota bacterium (assembly GCA_023818555.1). Taxonomy (GTDB): domain Bacteria; phylum Omnitrophota; class Gorgyraeia; order DTHP01; family DTHP01; genus DTHP01. The sequence continues at coordinate 1,823 of JAMWCG010000217.1, read as the reverse complement.
TACCTTCAGCACAGAGCGAAGGCGGTATATTTTCTGTGGCACTTTCTGTCACAAAAAGTTTTCACTTTTTGTGCCCCGGGTTGCCCCGGGTCCGCTGCTTTCTGCTGCCCGGACTTTCCTCCCCGACATACTCGTCGAGGTAGCCATCTCTGCCTGCCTTATGCAGAATATTTTGCCGTGAGGTATAAAATTTTTCTAAAAGAGTTCCCTTTCTTTACAGGTATAAATCTTCTCCGGAGGTAAATTCTTCTCCATTGCTTCCTTAATAGCCTGATTTGCTACTCTATCGGGTTCTTTATTCTTTCCCCGAGGAATATTTTTAATCTCAATATCCTTAAATTTTGGCAATAACTCTGCCAGTTTTTCAAAGAGACTTCTTAAAAGTGGGTCCTTCACTCTATATTCTCCCTGAATTTGCTTTACTAAAAGTTCGCTGTCCAGATTAATTTTTATTTTTTCTGCTCCCAAATTTAAAGCCTCCTCCAGCCCGCAAAGCAAAGCCAGATATTCTGCCACATTGTTCGTAGTTTCGCCAATAAACTTCCCAAATTTCTTTATCATCTTTTTATTCCGGTCATACATAACTACACCTATCCCCGCTTTCCCGGGATTACCCCAAGATGCTCCATCTGTAAAAACTTCAATCTCTTTTACTTTCATCATTAAGGTGAAACTTTCCTCCTGCTTAAACCGATGTGGAATCCTGGGTAGTTATATATAAAGGATGCGCATACAATTTTCACAGGTGACAATTTTTTCTCCCATACTTACCTCATTAATTACCTGTGGAGGAAGCCCCATATTACAACCCGAACAAGAATCTTTAACAATCTGGGCAAGGGCACGACCTTGCTTATTCTCTAAGAGCCGTTCGTAACGGGATAAAAGCGGTGGATCGATGCGCGGAGTAAATTCTCCGCGTGAATTTTCTAAACCCTTTAACTTCTCCTTTAACTCTTCAATTTCCTTATTTACTCTGGCTATTTCCTCTTCCATTTTTTTTCGTGCATCTTCCAAAGAAATTTTTTCTTTTTCTACCTCTTTTTCTAAACTATCCACTCCCTCCATCTCTTTGATAATCTCCTCCTCTAAGAGAGAGTTATCCGCCTTTAAATCCGCAATCTCTTTTTGCATAGAAGCATATTCCTTATTAGTCTTCACCTGATAGAGTTGTATCTGGAGTTTCTTGACATTCTCCTCCTTGGTTCTGAGTTCCAATTCCATCTCTTTGAGTTTAATTTTCTTCTCTTTTAAAGACTCCTCCATTTCTTTAAATAGTTTTTCCTTTTCTTGGAAAGCCTCTCGGATTTTTTCTATCTCTTTAGGTTTTTCCTCACCGATTCTCCGGAGAATGTAGATCTCTTTATCTATCTCCTGCAACTGCACCAATATCGCAACCTGTTCCTTTATCCCTGCCATTTTAAGAAATTTAATTAATGCAATGGGCGTATCTGGACTTGAACCAGAGACCTCGTGCATGTGAGGCACGCGCTCTCACCAACTGAGCTATACGCCCAAAAACAATTTACCATTTATTATCTGGGCCCATGAGGATTCTCCCGAATGCGGCCTCTTTCCTCGGCCCAACTTCGGGATGCCGAAGAGAAACCATCCTCTCTTCTGCATTCGGCAGAACCTCAGACCCCTCGCTCACTTCGTTCGCTCCTTTCAAACACCCTTTCGGGTCTTCGGTTTTAACAGACTGGGCCCATGAGGATTCGAACCTCAGACCCGCTGATTATGAGTCAGCTGCTCTAACCAACTGAGCTATGGGCCCGAAAATGCAAAAAGAGCCAGTAATCCTTGAGCAGAAGTGAAAAATA
>JAMWCG010000014.1 GCA_023818555.1 Candidatus Omnitrophota bacterium | reverse complement strand
CAATGAGAGCATCCCCTATAACAATCTCTGCCTTGCCATCGTGGTTAAAGTCTCCTACACTCGGGGTGCAAGCTTGAATTACCTCATTATTCTCTAAGGCTTTATATACGATTTTTACCTCCGGAGGCTCAAGGATGTATTTACCTTTCAAAGAGGAAAGAATACCTATCTTTTGTTCAATCAAACCGGAATTAATCCGGGAAGTATCCAAAAAAGCAAGCACGGTATCTTCTTTTCCATCATCGTCCAGGTCCACGCAAACTGGAGAACCCGGGGCTTTCCAATAGTCTTCAACCCAAATTATATTGACAAGGATTGGGACATCTTCTCCTCCCAGAGGAAAAGTATTTAAACTTATATTTCCCTCTGGTAAATTTCCTGCTTGAGGGGATTTTTCTCTTTCTTCCACCCGATGAGTAGTCACTACGATATCCAAATTCCCATCGTTATCTATATCCGCAATGGCGGGAGTTGTCCAGCCTTCTCCGGGATATTCATAAGGAAAGTCCTTAAAAACTCTTCCTTCTCCATCCAGAACATAGAGTGCACTACCCGAATATTTTTCTTTATACTCTTTGGTGCTGATGAAAACCAATTCATCTTTACCATCTTTATTTAAATCTCCTGCCTTAAGCGAACTGGTGAGATAACCCTGAGGAGTGAATTTTCCCCTTCCTCCGGGAGGTGGCGTAGGACTTGGAGAAGGCGTAGGACCACCTCCACCCTGAATTGCCTTATAGGCATTGATTCTTCCATAACCAAACTGGTCATCTTTTCCCGCAGGTCCCAAATCGTCAACACTCTCAATTAATTTCCTTCTCACTTCCTCTGCTTTTAAACTGGGAAAGACCGAACGGATTAAAGCACAGACTCCTGCCGTATGGGGCGAAGCCATGGAAGTGCCCGAGGCAGTTTTATATTGTCCTCCCGGCCAGGTGCTTAAAATTCCTTCTCCGGGAGCAGAAACCGCTACCTGGGGACCATAACTGGAGAAACTTGCCCGTTGGTCAGCCGGATTGGTAGCAGAAACCGCAATGCATTCAGGATAAGCCGCTGGATAAGCGACCGGAGGACCACCACCATTTCCTGCTGCCGCCACTAAAACCACATCTTTACTTGCCGCATACTGCAATGCTTCCTGCAGGGAGGCAGAAGGCATACCTCCTCCCCAACTCATATTAATTACTTTTACCCCATTATCTGCCGCATAGGTAATAGATTGAATTGCCGGTGCCAGGTCTATATTTGGGTTATTGGAAATCTTGAGAGGCATAATCTTAACTTTAGGAGCCACACCAATCACTCCCTGACCATTATTTCCCACTGCCGCAATGGTTCCTGCCACATGTGTCCCATGGCCTACATTATCGGTAGTGGGATTATTATCCACAAAGCTTTTCCCCGGAACTAAATTATCTTTTAAATCCGGATGATTCCCATCTACTCCCGTATCACTTACACCCACAATTACCTCCGCCTTTCCCTCATTAATATCCCAGGCTTGAGAAGCCTGAATTTTTTGCAGACCCCAGAGTTGATTGAACATTGGGTCATTGGGGGTTTTATGAATCTCATAAATATAATTTGGTTCGCAGTATTCTATATCTGGATTTTCTAATAACTCCTCACAGACATCTCCCACATTTGCCTCTTCATTTATTTCTAATTTAAATACATTATTTTCTTCCCAAAGAGGCTTCACATTGTAAACGATAGCGCTCTCTAAGGACATCCCTTCGGACATAATCTGGCTGGCAGAGGTGGTGTTTTTATATTTGATGAGCACTTCCCCGGGCTTATAATCTTTGCCAGGTTGAAGTTCTCTTATCTCCTCCGGACTTAAAGAACTTGGTCTGGCATCTTCCAGTTTTATTTTCTTAAAATTCGGCCGGTTAGGGTCAGCAAATTTCCATCTAAAGGGAGGTGCGGGTGGTTTACCGGGTTTGGGAGAAGGCTTCTGTCCAGGATTATTCCCCGGTGGATTATTCCCCGGCGGATTGTTCCCCGGGGGATTGGGTCCCACCGGACTTCCCTGGCCCGGAGCAATCAGACGCAGGTCATCCTTAGGAGCTTCTGCACTCGGCTCGGGAGATTCTTCCGCAGGAGGTTTCTCTTCCTCTTTTCCCGGAATAACTACGGCAGGAGTAGACTTCTCATTATTTTCTCTTTTGGGAGTGAACCGCTTATCTTCATTCAATGCCTTTCCTAAATAAATTACTTCCCCGCTTTGCGGGGTCTCTTCTTCCTCGCTTAAATCTTCCGGTTCCTGCAAATTGCCAACTTCTTCGGGGTTTCTCTCTGCTTCTTTGAGCATCTTCTGTAATAACTGAGCAATTTCTTTATTATCTTTACCGGGTAAAGAGGGTCCTTGCTTACTCCAGAGAATCTGTCCTGCCTGAATACGCTCATTTATTAAATGGGGAAAGACAAAGAGAAAAAGCAGGACAAAAACCCCGGTGAGGAGTTTCTTTTTCCGCAAAACAGAGATAATTTGCTTCCCTTTTTCTATCTTCATCTTCCCTTCCTTGAGAAAAACTCATTTTCTTCATTAGCAAAACTTATGCCAATTTTTGTATTCTTTCCCCTCCTAAGATATCCCTTTCATAAGTCTATGATTAAACACTACTTATATAGAGAAGGGGAAGAAAATTAATCCTGCAGTTAAGGAGGAGCAATCCTTGCGGAACATCAAAGATGTAAAATAATTACACAGCTTTTGACTCTTTGTTTGTAAGTAAATGAAATTAAAGAATTAACGGTGTGTCAATTGAGAAGGATGTGGGGAAAATTTTTTTACGCTTTATTCCTCGCGCTGGGTCACCCGCATTACTTCCGCAGGAGTAGTTAAGCCGTGTAACACCTTCTCCCAGCCATCCTGACGCAGGGTGCGCATACCCATCTCCATTGCCTTTTTCTTAATCCGGTCGCTGGAGACGCGTTCCACAATCATTTTTCTTATTTCGTTATTAATCACTAAGAATTCATAGATTCCGGTTCTCCCCCGATAGCCGGTAAATTTACAACTCTCACAACCTTTCCCTTCATAAATGGTGATTTTCTCTACCTCTACATTCTCCATTACCTCCAGTTCTTCTAAGACTTCTTTACTCGGCTTTACCGGCTTTTTACAGTTGGGGCAGATCACCCTTACCAGACGCTGAGCAATGATACACTCCACGGAAGAAGCTACCAAAAATGGCTCTATGCCCATATCAATCAACCGCGTCACTCCTCCTGCAGCATCATTAGTATGTAAAGTAGAAAAGACTAAATGTCCGGTAAGGGCAACTCTAATGGCGGTCTCCGCGGTTTCCAGGTCGCGCACCTCACCCACCATAATTACATCCGGGTCGTGTCTCAAGATGGAGCGCAATCCTGCTGCAAAGGTAAAACCAATCTTGGGATGCACCTGTAACTGCACTATCCCTTTCAACTGGTATTCCACCGGGTCCTCAATGGTAATAATCTTTATCCCGGGCTTGTTTATTTTACTCAAGCAGGCATAGAGGGTAGTGGTCTTTCCACTTCCAGTGGGACCAGTGTTAAAAATAATTCCATGGGGACGGGAAATCATCTCTTCCAGGATTTTTAAGTCTCTTTCCAAAAGCCCCAATTCTTCCAAACTATAGAGCATCCCCGGGCTCAAAATCCTGATCACCACACTCTCCCCAAAAACAGAGGGGATAATGGAAATGCGCAGGTCGTAGTCCTTTCCTTTAATCTTAATGATGATTCTTCCATCTTGAGGCAGTCTCCGCTCCGCAATATTTAGATTAGCCATAATCTTAATCCGGGAAACAATTGCGGAAGCAAAATGGCGAATAGCCGGAGGAACCGCAATATCATTTAAAACTCCATCAATACGAAAACGCACCTTCAGTTCATCCTCATAGGGCTCAATATGGACATCGGTCGCTCGCTCTTCCACTGCCTGAGAAAGGAGTTGGTTTACAAATTTTATTACCGAGGCATCTTCCGCCAACTCCTCCACCTCCTCAGTGACTACTTCGGTAACTTTCTCTTCCTCCTCCACTGCGGTCTTCTCCATCATCTTCTCCACAGTCCCTGCACCTACTCCATAGTATTTTTTTATCGCCTCTAAGATATCCTTCTCCCCTGCCAGAACTGGTTTTACATCGTAACCCAAGAGGAGTTTTATATCGTCAATGGTATGGATATCCAGGGGGTCAGTTACCGCAATCACCAGAGTTCCATTCTCCATCCTTAAAGGCATAAGTTTATAATGGGAAGCGAATTTTGCGGGAACCCTGTTTATGATTTCGGAATCAATCTTTAATTCTTTTATGCGCACATAGGGAATCCCCAATTGTTTGGAAAGAACCGGGAGAAGTTCTTCCTCCTTCACAAATCCCATCTTTACCAGAGTAAGCCCTAAGAATTCCTTAGTCTTTTTGTGTTCCTTTAAACCTGCGTCTAACTGTTCAGGGGTAATCACTCCTGCCTCCAATAACATCTCTCCCAATTTTAAAGTCTCTCTTAAAGCCATCACTACCTCCCTTCCCTTAATGAATTGCTCTCTGGGAAAATTAAACTATTTTTTCAATACCTCTTTAAATCTCTGGGTCAATAAAGGAACTATCTCAAAGAGGTCTCCCACAATCCCATAGGTGGCAACATTAAATATGGGAGCATGAGGGTCTTTATTTATGGCAACAATTATTTTTGAGGATTGCATCCCAATAAGATGCTGAATCTGTCCGGAAATTCCACAGGCAAAATAAATCTTTGGACAAACGGTTCTCCCGGTCTGTCCTACCTGATGGGAATAAGCAATCCATCCACTATCTACTGCCGCACGCGATGCACCCACCGCCCCTCCCAAAACCTTTGCCAGTTCTTCAATCAATTTAAAATTTTCTGCCCTGCCCAGACCCCTTCCTCCCGAGACGATGATATCTGCTTCTGCAAGATTTACGCTTTCCCCGATCTCTTCCACGATGTCAATTAATTTTGTCCGGGAATGGAGAAGTCTTCCATCGTAATTCTTGCGAATAATCAATCCTTTCCTGGTTTTATCTACGGGAAGTTCCTTCATTACCTTATGCCTCACTGTTGCCATCTGCGGACGGTAATCAGAACAGACGATGGTGGCCATAATATTTCCTCCAAAAGCAGGACGGGTCTGTAAGAGAAGTTTTGTTTCAGGGTCTATGGCTAAGCCTGTGCAATCCGCAGTTAAACCCGTTCTTATCTTTACTGCCACGCGCGAGACCAGAGACCTCCCAATCGCGGTTGCCCCACAAAGAAGAATCTCAGGCTTATATTCTTTGATTAATTCTACAAATATCTCTGTATAGGGTTCATCTTGATAATGGTAAAGTTCCTCTGCTTCCACTAAATATACTTTATCCGCTCCTCTCCAGAAAAGTTCTTCTATCTGCTGACTCTCTATTTTATAACCCAGGACTACACAGGAGACATCCGTCTTTAAATCTTCCGCCAAGCGCCTTGCCTCACCAAGGAGTTCAAAAACTACCGGCTGAATTATCCCCTTCTTCTGTTCCCCAAAAACCCAGATCCCCCGATAGTTTTCTTTTGGTGCTCTGGTGCCCAGGTCTTCTGGTGCACTTAAAATAATTGCCTGAAATTTACAAACCGAAACACAGGCTCCACAGAGATTGCATCGGTTAAGGTCAATAACCGCTAACTTATGCTCTACCTTTATTGCTCCGAAAGGGCATACCTTCACACAAATTTTGCAACCTGTACACTTTTCTTTAATAACCTTTATGCTCATCTCAATACACTATAAAAATTATAGGATTTCTGACTTAAGTAATTCTACTAACTTTTCTACCATTTCTTGAACATTTCCCTGAAGGATTTGTCCCCCTTTTCTGGGAGGAGGACTGAATACTCTAACCACCCGCGTGGGAGAGCCTTCTAAACCCACATCCTGCTTATCTATTCCCAAATCCTGAATTCCCCATTTAGTAATCAGAGCATTTCTTGCCCGCAACTTTCCTTTCAGAGAAGGTAAACGCGGTTCATTGATTTCTTTTACCACCGTAATTAAACAGGGAAGGGGAACTTCCATCACTACATATCCCTCTTCCATCATTCTCTGAACCCGGACAATCGCGCTATGGGTGCTTGGTGCCCGGTGCTCTGGTGCTCCGGTGCTCTGGTGCTCTAATATCCTTATCTCTTCAATTTTCTTCACATAGGTTACCTGGGGAATATTCAAGTGTGCAGAAATCCCCGGACCCACCTGGGCGGTATCTCCATCAATCGCCTGCTTACCGCAGATGATTAAATCAAACCGGCCAATCTTTTCTATTGCCTTTGCTAAAGTTAAACTTGTCGCCCAGGTATCTGAACCTGCCAGTGCTCTATCCGTAATTAAAATCGCCTCATCGGAACCTAAAGAGATTGCTTCCCGCAGAGCTTCCTCCGCCTGGGGAGGACCCATGGTAATGACGGTGACCTTTCCGCCATATTTTTCTTTTAAGCGAATCCCCTCTTCTAAGGCATACATATCAAAAGGATTAATTATGGAAGCCACCCCTTCTCGCTGTAAGGTGTTTGTCTGAGGGTCAATCCTTACCTCGGTAGTATCCGGAACCTGTTTTATACAAACAATTATCTCCATCTGCTTAAATGGTAATTGGTCAAAAAGTTAAAGAGAATAAAATTTTTTCTTTAGCTCATTTAACCATTTATCCATTTATCTTAGGGTTTCTTTAATCAGATTGAGGGCAATAATGTTACGCATTATCTGATTTGTCCCTTCATAAATCTGAGTAATCTTGGCATCACGCATAAATTTTTCTATGGGATAATCCCGCATATAACCATAACCCCCAAAAATCTGCACCGCATCAGTAGTAACCTTCATACAAACATCGGAAGCAAAAAGTTTTGCCATTGCGGATTCCTTGGCAATATCTTTCTCTCCCCTATCCACTGCCCGACAGACTGTATAAATTAAAGCCCGCGCTGCTGCGATAGAAGTGGCCATATCCGCAAGCATGAACTGTATTCCCTGGAAACTGGAAATACTCTGTCCAAATTGCTTCCTCTCTTTTGCATATTCAATTGCCAAATCCAAAGCTCCCTGAGCAATTCCCACCGCCTGGGCGGCTACTCCGGGACGAGAAACATCAAAAGTCTTCATCGCCACAATAAAACCCATTCCTTCTTTACCCAACACATTTTCCTTAGGAACCTTACAATTATTGAAGATAAGCTCCCGCGTTGCGGAGGCACGAATCCCCATCTTTTTCTCTTTTTTCCCGAAACTAAACCCCTCCATCCCTTTCTCCAGGATAAAGGCAGTAGCTCCCCTTGCTCCTTTTGTCCTATCGGTGAGGGCAATCACCGTATAAACCTCTGCCTCTCCACCGTTGGTAATCCATTGTTTTGTCCCATTTAAAAGATAATAATCTCCCTTTTTCTCCGCAGTAGTCTGGATGGCGGAGGCATCCGAACCCGCTCCCGCTTCCGTTAAGGCAAAGGCAGCCAATTTCTTCCCGCTGGCAATCAGGGGGAGATATTTTTTCTTCTGCTCTTCATTACCAAATAAAATTATGGGATAGGTCCCCAAACCAGTGGCAGCGTAACAGACTGCAATCCCTCCGCAGGCACGGGAGAGCTCCTCCGTAACAATTGCCAACTCTAAGACCCCTCCGCCTAACCCTCCATATTCCTGCGGAATAAAAACTCCGAATAAATCACTCTGGGCTAAAATCCGCATAATCTCCCAGGGAAACTCTTCAGTTTCATCATACTTTGCCGCCACCGGTCTAATCTTCTCCTGGGCAATTTTTCTTGCCAAATCCTGAATCATTCTTTGCTCTTCGGTAAGAAGATAATCCCGCATTTTCTCTCCTTTCCCTTGAACTATCACATTCCAATCATAATTATAAAAAGAAGCAGAGTTTTTGTCAAATCACATCCGCGGATTAGTGAACGCCAGATAAACCCAGGCAAGCGCGGTAGTCACCATTCCCACCACCAGCCCAATTCCCAACCACTGGAAAAATTTTATCCTAATTCTCTTTTCTTTTTCCAGAAGACCTAAGGCTACAATATTGGCGGTTGAACCTACCAGGGTGATATTTCCCCCGTAACAGCCTCCAAAAAGAAGAGCCCACCAGAGCGGCTGGAGAGAAAATCCTAAAGAAGCAAAACCTTGAACTACCGGAATAAAGGCTGATACCAGAACCACATTGTCTAAAATACTTGAGCCAAAACAACTCAACCAGAGTAGAAATCCGGTAAGAAAAACCAAGTTATCTCCTACCAGGGCAGAAATCCTCTGAGCAAAGATATCAGTTGCCCCGCTATATTTTAAAGTTCCTGATTGAGCAAAGAGCATCAAAAAAAATAAGAGTGTCCACCATTCCACATCCTTTTCAATGTATGTGCGCGCCTTCCTCCACCTCCAGAACATCACCAGACCACTGGAAATTAAAGGAACAATGAGCAGAACGGTATTGGGGGCAAGTCCCCAGATAACCTCTAAGCGATGATGCAGGGAGATAAAACCTAAGGTGATGACAAAAATTCCTAAAGCAAATTTAAGCGTCTTCTCCGGGGGAAGGGAGATAAGCCGGATTAAAATTTCATTCATCCCTAATTCCTCAATCTTTTTATCCAGTTCTTTCAAGGAATTACGGTACCAGAATGAAGTCACAAAAATGGAAAGCACAAGACAGACCAGCATCACCGGAAATGCCTTAAAAAGGAAATCTTCAAAAGTGAGCCCTGACTTTGCCGCAATAAGAATTCCGATGGGATTACCTAAGACCGTCCCACTTGAACCAATGTTGGTGGCAAGCACCGAGGAAATAATAAAAGGAACCGGATTTACTTCAAAGTAATCACAGATTTCTAAGATCGCCACCACCATAAAGATAATGGAAGTAACTTCATCTACCGCACAGGCAAGGAGAGCAGAGATTAGGGAAATAGAGATTAAAAATTTTGTGGCGGTAAGTTTTTTCCTCCGCAAAATCAAACTTACCAGCCAGGCAAAAAATCCTGCCTCTTTCAAAAAACCAATCAAAACCATCATCCCCACTAAGAATAAGATTACTTCCAGAGAGGAAAATTTAATCAGATTCTCCAGGTCAATGGTGCGGGTTAAAAGAAGAAGACTGGTTCCTAAAAAAGCAAAACTCAAGCGGAAATCCCAGAAAAAGACCGTCCCCAGAATGGAGAGGGCAAAAACTCCCAGGGAAAGAGACTGGGAAAAGTTAAGCCCTATTTTATATCCGACGAATCCGGCAAAGAGTGAAAGGAGCAATTGTAGAAGCAGTTTCCCTGCGATTCTTTTCATCTAAAATCTCCCCAGAGTCCCTTCAGCACATCCTGGCGTGCTACCATCCCCACCACTTTCTTCTCTTTATTCACTACCGGAATCCTGCGCACCTTTTGCGTAAGCATAATCCTGGCTACTTCACACAAAGCGGTATCTTCGTCTACCGTGACTACTTCCCTCCGCATTATCTCTTTTACTTTAATCTTCTCCAACTCGGAAATTTTCTTCTTTATCCCTTTGGGATTCTCCTCATAAACAAATCTCCCCACCTTAGTTAGGTAACTGGGTAAGATATGTTGAAGGATATCTTTCTCGGTAAACATCCCCAAAAGTTTACCCGCACTATCCACCACAGGCAGTCCGCTGATTTCCATCTGGGAAAGCAATTGCCAGGCTTCCTTCACCGATATCTCTGGAGAGAGGCTCTTTACCTCTCTACACATTACCTCTTTTATTTTCATCATCTCCCTCCGTCAGGCAAAGATTATACCAGATTAATTTCCCAATTTCCACAATTAAATCCGCAAATAAAAAAGGGACAACCTTAGAATAAATCTAATAATTGTCCCTTTCTCGGTTTTCTACTTTTAGGGAAAATATAATTTCTTCTTCAGAAATTACTCTATCCCACTGCTAAGTCTATAATTTTACCACATTAGCAGCTTGTTTCCCTTTAGGTCCCTGGGTTACTTCCAGTTCTACCTCTTGTCCTTCATTCAGCGTCTTATAACCTTCACCCTTAATTGCGCTATGGTGCACAAAAACATCTTCACCATTATCCAGGGTGATGAACCCATAACCCTTCTGGTTAGAAAACCATTTCACCTTTCCTTTAACCAATTTCATTCACCTCCTTTCTTAGAGAATTACATCTTATAAAAAAATCGTAAGGCAACACAAACTCCCTTACGATTTAAGATGTTCAACTTCCCCCTAATTTCCTCCTGCTTTATTCTATTTAAGTATAGCAGATTATAGAGATTTGTCAAGAAAAAAAGGCAAGATTTCTCCTACTTCTGCAAATTTGTCAGATACCTTGCCCAGTGCTTTGTCCGTTTCAGGCGCTTCTCTATCTCTTCCAGTTCCTTTATGCGGTTTTCCAGGTGCTTGGGAGGTCTTATACCCGCTGGTTTGGGAAGGCTCATTCTCGGCTTTACCTTCACCAATAATCTTATAGTCCTTTCTTTCTCCTCCCTTAATTTATTTCTTCCCCGCGAAATTAACTCTCCGCTCCGGGAAAAGAAATCTCTCACAGGCTTCTCAATCTCCAGATAGAGCGGGTTCCAGTTTATTTTCTCCATCCGCTTAAGAAAAAGCCAGAAGCAAAGGATAACTAAAATATACCTCAGATAAAAATAATCCTCCCTCCCCGCAGAAGGCAAGGGTTTTGGCGGAAGAGCAAGATAAGGCATCACCACAGAAATTGTCTTAACCACCATCTTTAAAAATTCGGCTAAACTAAATTCTCCTGCCGGGGGGAAATTGCGTTCAAAGAAGATTCCCCGGGGTGAAACTAAAACCGTCCCCAGAGTAGAAACCAATAATCCCAAAAACTTCATTCTCTTCCCCACCTCTATCCCTAAGAATAATTTTCTTACCGGACTTTCTTTCCGGGAGACATCCCGGCTCATCTTTTTCAAAATATTTTCTGGCCCTATTTCCTTTAAATAAAATTTGCTCTGCTGGAGATTTTTTCCCTCCTTCTCCACCTTCAGAATAATCTTTTCTTCCCGGGGAAGCCGGGAAAAGACTTTTTCCATAAATTCTTTATTCTCTTTTCCTACCAGACCCGCAAAAAATGCCACCTCCGCCGAGACTCTCTTTTCTTCATACAGCCTCTCTAAGAAATCCGCAAAACTCTCCTTTATTTTAATCTTATTTACCTCATAATAGAGCCTTAAGAGTTCCGCACTCCAGAGAGTTAAGTTCTTCTGGAAAACTTCAAAAATCTCCTCTTCTTCTAAGGGCTTTTCCCGAAAATCAATTAAGTGAGTTTTATTTCTTAAATAGGTAAGCAAAAAATTCCGCTTATCCAATTTTATTTTCTCCAGTTCCTCAGGAGTAATCTCCGAAAACAAACGCTCAATCAATTTAGCAAAAAGTTCTGCCTCCTTATTAGGATTACGCCTTTCCTTTTCTATCCTTGCTATTTCCCTGCTCTCGGGAAGCCTTTCCTCTTTACCCGGAAGAACATATTGAGGTAAACCCCGGGGGTCAAAAAAAACCTCCCTGGCGAAAACAATCCCGGCCTGGGAAAGGATTCCCAGGCTTAAAACCATAAGCAAAATTTTTCTCATCCCCTTATTACTTTCCCCTTTTTAAACTTTCCAGATACCTTGCCCAGTGCTTCGTCCTTCTCAGACGCTTCTCTACATCCTGCT
>JAMWCG010000013.1 GCA_023818555.1 Candidatus Omnitrophota bacterium | reverse complement strand
AACCATGAAAAATGGAGAGCGGACAACACAAAAGGAACACCATTAGAAGGCCAAACAAGTGGACCTAAGTTCGAAATGGAGCCTGGAATAAATTTCGGAGGTCCCATAATCAAGGACAGATTGTGGTTCTTCCTAAATGCAAGTACTTATAGAAGTGAGAGTTATGTTGCTGGTTTTCCTTATGATAAACCTGCTCAAACTCCAATTAAAAACAATACACTATTCCCCTACCTCAAACTTACCTTTCAACCAGATCAGAACAACAAGTTTGTTTTGGGGTTCAATTATAGCTTTAACTATCTTGACAATCGTGGGGCTTCTAAATATGCCACAGAAGATACAACATGGGAACAGAAATATCCTGCGTATGTCATAAGTGCTATCTGGACACACATCTTTAGCAAGAATCTTTATACAAACTTAAAAGTGGGAGCCTCAAGGACCGAACTTAATCTCTATGACAAAAAGAAAGTCGGATACATTCAAGAGGACACCAACTGGCTTCAGTCCGGAAGTTATGGATGGGATGACCTGAATCCAAGGACCCGTGTCCAGATGAACGCTGACGCTACCTTGTTTCTTGATGAGTTTTTAGGAAATCACGAAATGAAATTCGGAATTCAGGGGAACTTGCTTGAAGGGAGAAGAAAGGTAATACCTTATGGTCCTAAGGATAGTTTAGGAATGGCGAGACTTATGACTTACACCTGGGAAGGAGTTCCTTACTATGCTTGCTGGGGCGGAGGACATGATAGGATTGACAGAGGCTTGAATGCAGGAATTTTTTTCAATGATTCCTGGAATCCTACAAAAAGATTAACTATTAACTTGGGCTTAAGATTTGACTACAATCGCAACTTTTTCCCTGCTGGAAAAGGTGGCATTGGTGATGTCCCAATTAAAGGAAGTTATGCTCACATTGGGTATCCAGAGTTTACTTATAATCTTGAAATAGAAAAGACCATAAAAGAAATTCGTGAAAATCTGTAATACTTTAAGGTTTGATAGTGAATAAAATTATCCGAAGATTTATAAATTTTTATGTCTAAAAAGAGATGCACAAGAAGATTTATTTTTTATCTTGGTTTATTTCTTGCTTTAAATAACTTTGCTTTTGCCCAGGAAAAAAAGATTGAAGGAAATTATTTTTATATTTATTATCCCACTGCCCTTAATCCCTTAGAAATAACCCCCAAATTAGAATTTTTTTCCTCCCACCTTCTGCAAACAGGTCAGCATAGCCTTCCCGAGGAAGTTCTGGCTAAGGTGATAGATGCTCTTTTCCTTGAGGTCTCAGATATCCTGGATATTCATCTTTATAGTTTTAAAGGGAAGATTAAAATCTTCCTTGATTTTCAGGCTTTAAATTCAGAATTTTATAAACTGTATCAAGGGAGTCTAAAGACCCCCTCTTTCTATGTATATGACACAAATACAATTTATATATCCGTAGATAATCTTCGTGCAGGAATCTTAGGACATGAGATTGCCCATGCGCTTATTAACCACTATTTTGTTGTTCCACCACCGATGAAAATCCAGGAGGTCCTTGCCGGATATGTTGAGTATACACTTAATAAAAACTCAAAATAAGAAAGAAATTACCCCCTCATTTCTGAAAATTTACTTGCCTTGAGATTTATTCTATAGTAAAATGAAAAAGATGGAAAAAATTATTATTTTTGATACTACTTTAAGGGATGGGGAGCAGGCTCCGGGAGCGAGTCTGGAGACCAAGCAGAAATTGGAAATTGCCAAACAACTGGAGCACTTGAATGTAGATATTATTGAGGCTGGATTTCCTATTGCTTCCCCGGGTGATTTTGAAGCGGTAACGCTTATTGCCCGCGAGATAAAAAAGCCGACCATCTGTGCCTTATCGCGTTCTCTGAAGAAGGATATAGATATGGCTAAAGAGGCGCTCCGGAAAGCAAAACATCCACGCATCCATGTCTTTCTGGCGACCTCCAAGATTCATATGCAGTATAAACTCCGAAAAGTTGAGGAAGAAGTTTTGCAACAAGCCGTGGAGGCAGTAAAATATGCTAAGAAATTTACTCCCGATGTAGAGTTTTCTCCGGAAGATGCCTCGCGAACCCAGAAGGAATTTTTGTATCGGGTTTTGGAGGCAGTCATTGAGACGGGAGCAACTACAGTGAATATCCCGGATACGGTGGGATATGCGATGCCACAGCAATTTGGAGAATTGATTCGTTTAATCAAAGAAAATGTTTATAATATAAATAAGGCGGTAATCAGTGTCCATTGCCATAACGACCTTGGCTTGGCGGTAGCCAATTCTTTATCTGCGATAAAGAATGGGGCAAGGCAGGTTGAATGCACGATTAATGGATTAGGTGAACGAGCAGGAAACGCGGCCATGGAAGAGATTGTGATGGCTATTAAAACCCGTCACGATTTTCTTCCTTTTACTACCGCCATTAAAACTACTGAAATTTATAAAACAAGTAGACTTGTTTCCAGTCTTACCGGATTTGTGGTTCAGCCTAATAAAGCCATTGTGGGAGCCAATGCCTTTCGTCATGAATCAGGAATTCATCAAGATGGTATCTTAAAGGAACCGCGCACCTATGAGATAATGTCTCCAGAGCAAATTGGTTTGAAGATAAGTGGGTTAGTTTTGGGTAAACATTCGGGAAGGCATGCTTTTAATGAACGGTTAAAGAAATTGGGTTTTCGCTTAAATAAGGAAGAACTTGAGCGTGCCTTTATGCGTTTCAAGGCATTGGCAGATAAGAAAAAAGAAGTTTTTGATGAAGATATCGTAGCAATTATTGAGGATGAGATAAAACAGATACCTCAGACTTGGAGTTTAGAATATTTACATATTGTAAGTGGAACGGATACTATCCCCACTGCTACGATAAGGTTAAGACACAAGGATAAAGTAATTCAAGATGCTGCTTCAGGGGATGGTCCGGTGGACGCCTGCTATAGAGCAATAGAGAGAATTACCGGCATAAAGGGAGAATTAGAAGATTATGCTATAAAATCGGTTAGTAAAGGGAGGGAGGCACTGGGGGAAGTAACTATCAAACTAAGGTATAAAGGAAAACTTTTTACCGGACGGGGAGCAACCACCGATATAATTGAAGCCTCGGCTAAGGCGTATGTGAATGCAATAAATAAAATTGTCTATAAAAGATGATTGATGCTCATACGAAACTCTTTGGCTTAATCGGTTATCCGGTGCGTCATAGTCTCTCTCCGATGATGCATAATGCTGCCTTTCAGTCTGCCAGAATAAATGCTCTCTATCTTGCCTTTGAGATTCTTCCCGAGAATTTAAAAGATGCCCTTTCAGGAATGAAGGCTCTGGGTATCTCCGGACTTAATGTAACTATTCCCCATAAGGAAGCCTGTATCCCGTTCTTAGATGAAGTATATCCCACCGCTAAAATTATTGGTGCGGTAAATACAATTGTGCTTAAAGAAGGAAAACTTATTGGTTATAACACTGATGGAAAAGGTTTTATCCAGGCATTAGAGAAGATATTGAGAATTAAACCCCGAGGGAAAAGATTTTTTATCCTCGGAGCTGGAGGAGCCGCAAGAGCAATTGGGTTTAATTTGGTTAAAGAAGGAGCAAAGGAAGTAACTTTTTATGATATTGCGCGCTCTAAGGCGGAGAATTTAGTAATTGACCTGAGAGTTCATTTTCCTAACGCAAAATTAGAATTAGCCACCAGTCTACCCAGTTCTTCGCTTAAAGAATTTGATTGTCTGATTAACGCCACACCTGTGGGAATGAGAAAAAATGACCCCCTAATTATTGAGCCAAAAGTTTTCCATCCCAAACTCGTTGTCTGTGACCTTATTTATAACCCCCCCCAAACCCCCTTGCTCAAGTTCGCTAAGTCTAAACGGCTCAAGACGATGAATGGTTTAGGTATGCTTCTCTATCAGGGGGTGCTTTCCTGGGAGCTCTGGACAGGCAAAAAGGCTCCGGTTTTGGTGATGCGTAAAGCCTTAGAGAAAGCAATAGCACGCCAAAAATAATTCCTTCCCATCCTTGACGATTTTCTCCTTTCGTGAAGAACGGCTATTGTAATATCATATGAGTATAAAATCATTGAGTTTGAGGCTGGAAGTGGTAAAATATACTCATAAATTATTACAATTCTGACTATCCTATAGGAGGACTATGGAGAAGGGAGCGGAGGTAGTGCTAAAGATAGATTAATTATGAACAGAAAGATTAAACCTCAAAATTGGGATTTTGATTATCTCGGCTCTACCCCTGAGGTCCTTTTTGAAAGACTTAAGACTTCTCAAAAGGGTTTAACTGAAGAGGAAGCAAAAAATCGTCTTGAGGAGTACGGCTACAATGAGCCTGCCAAGAAAAGAAAGCGAACTATCCTTTTTCAGATTCTCTCCAAATTTTTCAATCCCCTTGTCATTGTCCTTTTAATTATAGCCGGCTTTTCCATCTTTTTTGGCGAGAAAGTAAGCGCGATTCTGGTCATCTTAATGGCCTTAATGAGCGTATTCTTATCTTTTATCCAGGAGTATCGCGCCGGCAAAGAAGCAGAACGGCTTTCTGAAATGGTGCGCGCCACAGCCACAGTCTACCGTAACGGCAAGTCAAAAGAAATAAAAATCAGAGAAATTGTTCCGGGAGATATTGTGGATTTGTTTGCTGGAGATATGATTCCCGCAGATTTACGGATTATTTCCTGTAAGGACCTGTTTATTAATCAGGCAGCTTTAACCGGAGAATCTTTTCCGGTTGAAAAAATAGCTGAACCGATAAAACTGAAGAATGGCGCACCAGCAGAGTTGACTAACATTGCTTTTATGGGTTCAACTGTTGTAAGCGGAACTGCCTTGGGAGTGGTAGTAAAGACTGGAGTTGCGACACAATTCGGAGAACTCTCGCGCAAACTTGCCACGATTGCGGTTGAGAGCGGTTTTGATAAAGGTATACGCAGATTTACCTGGCTTATGATTCGCGCAATGTTAATTTTAGTATTAATAATTTTTGCCATTAATACCTTCTTTAAAAAGGGAGATATAATCCAGGCGTTTCTTTTCTCCCTTTCTGTAGCAGTTGGCCTTACTCCGGAGATGCTTCCCATGCTGGTTACGCTTAATCTTTCTAAAGGTGCAATAGCCATGTCTAAAAAAGAGGTTATTGTTAAACGCCTAAATGCTATCCAAAACTTTGGTGCTATGGATGTGCTTTGCACGGATAAAACCGGAACACTCACCCTGGATAAAATTGTCTTAGAGAAACATTGTGATGTAGTCAGAAAAGATGATGAAGATGTATTAAGGTTCGCTTATATTAACAGCTTTTATCAGACCGGTCTAAAAAATATCCTTGACCGCGCAATCTTAAGGCATGAAAAATTATTAGTGAAACAATACAAAAAGATTGATGAGATACCCTTTGATTTTTCCAGGAAGATGATGTCCGTAGTAGTAGAGGTAAACGGTAAAAATAGAATCATTACTAAAGGCGCTCCAGAAGAGATTTTTAAAAGGTGCACAAAATACGAATTAGATGGCGAAATATTGGATATGGAACAGTTGATTCTTACAGACTTAAAAACCGAATACGATGAATTAAGCGCACAGGGTTTTAGGGTTTTGGCTATTGCCTATAAGGATTTTGAAAAGACCAAAGAAAGATACTCTAAAGATGATGAACAAGACCTCATTCTTAAAGGCTACATTGCTTTTTTAGACCCACCAAAACCAACCGCCAAAAAGACAATAAAAGCCTTAAAAAGTTTAGGGATAGAATTTAAGGTATTAACTGGAGATAACGAATTAGTCACCAAGAAAATATGCAGTGAAGTCGGGCTTGATGTAAAAGGGATTATAACTGGTGAGCAGATAGAGAAAACAAGTGATATTGAATTAAGGGAATTAGTAAAAACAACCTCGGTTTTTGCAAGATTATCGCCGTTACAAAAGGAAAAAGTAATCCGGGCATTGCATGCAAACAAACATATCGTAGGTTACTTGGGCGATGGTATTAATGACGCCCCTGCATTAAAAGCTGCTGATGTAGGGATTTCTGTAAATAACGCCGTAGATATTGCCAAAGAGTCAGCTGATATCATTCTTTTAAAGAAAAGCCTTATGGTTTTAGGAGACGGCGTTACAGAGGGGAGAAAGACATTCGGTAATATACTAAAGTATATCAAGATGGGCTCAAGTTCAAATTTCGGCAATATGTTGAGTATGACCGGCGCAAGTATATTTCTTCCTTTTCTACCGATGTTACCAATCCAGATACTTTTAAATAATTTCCTTTATGACTTATCACAGGTAGCTATTCCGACTGATAGCGTAGACCAAGAATATCTCTTAAAAGCAAGACCTTGGAACGTAGATTATATCAAGAAATTTATGGTTATTATTGGAACTATCAGCTCTATATTTGACTTTGTGACATTTGGAGTATTATTATTTGTTTTTAAAGCTTCTGAATCTTTTTTTCATACAGGATGGTTTTTAGAGTCTCTCTGCAGTCAGACATTGGTAGTACATATAATCCGCACTGGTAAAATCCCATTTATTGAAAGTAAACCAAGCCAGTTTTTGATATTCACATCTATTTACATTGTCACCATAGGCCTTGTGATTCCATTTACTCCTTTGGGAAAATATTTCGGATTTATTCCTCCTCCGGCTACCTATTTTATTGCACTTATTATTATAATTACAGCTTATTTATTTATGGTTCAAAGTGTGAAAAAATGGTTTATAAAAAGATATGAGTATGAATAAAAAGCTGTTTTTTTGGTTGAATCAAATGTGTGATGGGCTAAAATTCCTGTAAAAACAGGGAAACCCCTTTATAATTAATTTAGGTTCTTATGGTGAAAGCTCTTAAAAGAAAAATTCTAAACTTTTTAGAGGGAATTTTGGACTTGACCTATACCTTACCCATACCGCTACAAAGCATTCAGGATTTTTCAATAATTTTTCTTCCTTGCAATTTATTTTTTTCTTGGTATAAAATGTTGGCAGTCTTAAACCAAAAACAGATAATTCAGGGGGAGAGATATTTTAACCGACTGCAAACTATTAACTATTGACTATTTTATTTTCCTCTTCGGCTCTTTTGTGGGGAGTTTTCTCAATGTCTGTATTTCCCGTCTTCCCGAAGGAAAGTCTATTATTTTCCCCCGTTCCTTCTGTCCGAATTGTAAGAAGACGATTCTCTGGTATGATAATATTCCTCTTTTAAGTTATTTTCTCTTACGGGGAAGATGCCGTTATTGTAAGACGAAGATATCCTTCCGCTATTTTTTTGTAGAGTTACTTACTGCCAGCCTTTTTTTATTTTTCTATAAAAAATTTGGGATTACCGCTGAGTTTTTTATTTATACCGCTCTATTTTCTTCCCTCATTGTCTCAACCTTCATTGACCTCAAATATCAAATTATTCCAGATGTAATTTCCCTCTCCGGAATAATTTTGGGTCTTCTTTTAAGTCTCATCTTCCCGCAAATCCAGGGGGAGAGTTCTCACCTTTCTGCTTTAGCAGAATCTTTTTGGGGATTATTTGTGGGAGGAGGAATGATTTGGTTTACCGGTGTTTTAGGGAAATTGATATTTAGGAAGGAGGCGATGGGTTTTGGGGATGTTAAACTGATGATGATGTTGGGAGCATTTTTGGGTTGGAAGAAAGTGATTTTGACTTTTTTTCTTGCTCCTTTTTTAGGTATAATTTTTGGTATAATTTCTTTAATCAAGACAAAGTCACATTATATCCCCTATGGGCCATTTTTATCATTGGCAAGTTTTGTAGCGTTAGTTTGGGGAGAAGGTATCTGGTTATTGATTACCAATTGTTGGTTATTGGGAAAATAGGAGGGAATAAATGTTAAGATATTTAACAGCGGGTGAGTCTCATGGGAAAGGTATGGTAGCCATTTTAGAAGGAATTCCTGCGGGTTTGCGGGTATTTGAAGAAAAAATTAACTTAGAATTAGGAAGGAGAAAATGGGGTTATGGAAGAGGAAAAAGGATGGAGATAGAAGAAGATAAAGTGGAGATTCTATCCGGGGTAAGAAAGGGAATAACCTTAGGTAGTCCAATATCTTTACTCATCCAGAATAAAGATTATAGGATTGAAGAATTGCCTTCTCTGGTTTGTCCACGGCCAGGGCATGCGGATTTGGTGGGAGCTTTGAAATATAATACCAGAGATATCCGCAATGTCTTAGAACGCGCCTCAGCAAGAGAGACCGTGGCCAGGGTTACGGTGGGAGCAGTCTGTAAATTATTGCTTTGGGAATTTAAAATTGAGATTATTAGTCATGTTATACAGATAGGAAAAATCAAAATAGAAAATAAAGATTTAGGATTTGAAAAAATAAAAAATTTAGCGGAAAAATCTCCTTTAAGATGCATAGATAAATCTGCCGAAAGAAAAATGCTTGCAGAGATTGATAAGGCAAGAGAGAAGAAAGATACACTGGGAGGGGTTTTTGAGGTGATTGTTAAGGGAGTTCCTCCTGGATTGGGAAGTTTTATGCAGTATGATTTGCGTTTAGATGGAAGACTTGCTCAGGCAATCATGGCTATTCCTTCTGTTAAGGCGGTAGAGATTGGAGAGGGACTTATAAATTCCGGTCTCTTGGGTTCGCAGGTTCATGATAGAATCTATTATGAGAAAAAGAGAGGTTTTTATCGCAAGACCAATCACGCCGGTGGTCTTGAAGGTGGGATAACCAACGGTGAACCCATAATTATTCGTGGCTACATGAAACCGATTTCCACTTTAATGATTCCACTGGATTCGGTTAATGTGGTTACCAAAGAGGCAGAAAAGGCTGCCGTAGAACGCTCGGATATTTGTGTGGTTCCTGCGGGAGGGGTAATCGGTGAGGCTGTCTCTGCCTTTGAGATAGCGCGTTGCCTGCGGGAGAAATTGGGAGGAGATAGCCTCTCGGAAATGAAACGCAATTACCAGGCTTATATGCATATTCTAAAGAATTTTTGAGGATGAAAAATATTATCCTTGTTGGCTTCATGGGAACAGGGAAGACCGTAGTAGCCCAGGAATTAGCCCGCAGGCTTAAGCGGGAATATGTCAGTTTAGATGAGCTGATTGAGGAAAGAGAAAAGCGGCCCATAACGAAAATCTTTGCCGAAAGCGGAGAGAATTATTTCCGCGATGTAGAAAGTCAGGTTGTAAAAGAAATTTCCGATAGGGAGAATTTAGTTATTGATGCCGGAGGAGGGGTGGTTATCAGAGAGGAAAATGTTAAAAACTTAAAGAAAAATGGAGTTCTCATCTGTCTTAAGGCAAGCCCTGAAGTTATTTTTAAGAGAACAAAAAATTATACCCACAGACCACTGCTCAATGTTACTCAACCCCTGGAGCGGATTAAAGAGCTTTTAAAAATAAGAGAGCCTTACTATGCATGTGCAGATTATTTTATTGATACTTCCGAAGTTTCTATATCTGAGGTAGTAGAAAAAATCTTAGAGATAGTAAAAAATAAATAGATTATGCAAAAGATTTGGCAGATTTTAAAGCCCGAAACTGATAAAGTGCTTCGTTTAACCAAATCCTTGGGTATTTCTTCTTTTCTTGCTCAACTTTTGATAAACCGTAAAATAGAAACGCCTGAGGAGGCAGAAAAATTCCTTAACCCCTCCTTTTCCGATTTATACGACCCCTTTCTTTTTAAAGACATGGGAAAGTCTGTAGAAAGGATTAAAAGAGCTATAGAGAGGAAAGAGAAGATTCTTGTTTACGGAGACTATGATGTGGATGGGATTACCGGAATGACAATCTTGCTAAAGATTCTTAAGCAGTTAGGGGGGAGAGTTGATTATTACATACCCCACCGCCTGGAAGAAGGCTATGGGATTAGTCCGGAGGGAGTGAATTTTATAAAGGAAAATAGATTTAACTTGGTGATTACCGTTGATTGTGGGACCACTGATACTGCAGAGATAGAAATATTGGCAAAAGAAGGGATAGATGTAGTGGTTACCGACCATCATGAATTGGGAGAAACCTCTCCGGTTTCCGTTTACTCTTTAATTAATCCTTTTGCTCCGCAGGAGACCTATCCGGAGAAGAGTCTTTCAGGCTCAGGTGTAGCTTTTAAATTAGCCCAGGCAATTTTAGGTAACTCTTCAGAAATAAAGGAATTTTTAGATTTAGTCTGTTTGGGAACGATTGCGGATATCTCTCCTTTGAAAGGAGAAAACAGAATTTTGGTTAATTATGGGCTAATTAATTTAAATGAAAGTAAAAAACCCGGGGTAAGGGCACTTATGGAAGTGGCGGAGATTGGAGGGAAGAAAATTTCTCCCTATGAGATAAGTTTTATTTTAGGACCACGCATAAATGCCATGGGAAGACTTGATTCTGCAGAATTGAGTTTAAAACTTTTCCTCACGGAATCCCTCTCAGAAGCAATGGAACTGGCTAAATTATTGGATATAACCAATCGTAGACGACAGGAGATAGAAGAGGAGATCTACAATGAAGCAATCAGCCGAATTGAGCGGGAAATAAACTTTAAGGAAGATTTTTCTATCGTTTTAGAGTCTCCACACTGGCACCAGGGAGTGATTGGGATTGTGGCTTCTAAACTTTTTCAGCGTTACCGGCGTCCGGTGATTCTCTTTTCTCTTAAAGACAGATTAGCTTCGGGTTCGGGGAGAGTAGACCTGGAGGATGTCCATCTTTTAAAAATCTTAGAAAGATGTAAACATCTCTTTCTCACTTATGGAGGACACAAGTCCGCTTGCGGGATTAAAATGGAGGAAGATTTTCTGCTCCCCTTTAAAAATCTCTTTAATCAGTTACTTAAGGAGAATTTTTCTCCGGAAGTATTTCTTCCTCTTCTTTATATTGATGGAGAATTGAATTTTTCTTCCCTCTCCCCTGCTCTGGTAGAGGAATGTAATAAATTGGCTCCTTTTGGAGAGGATAACGCGCCTCCCTTATTCGTTACTCATCGTTTGAAATTGAAAAACCTTCTGCGGAACCGGAGGCGAAATAGAGAAGAGGTTTGGGTTACAGATGGTTTTTTTACCTATCAGGCGAGGGGGAAAGATTTTGAAGCCTGGGTCTCTCAGTTGGGAAGAGAAGATTATTTTGACCTTGTTTATACTCCCCGTTCAGGTAAACTCCAGGGGGAAAATTATCTCTCTTTGGAAGTAAAGGATTTCCGCCAGAGTATTTAAACTGTCTTAATTATTCTTCCTGACTTAATACATTCCGTGCAAACTCTTATTCTACGGGCTGTTCCATCTATTACCGCTCTTACCCAGTGTAGATTGGGTAAGAAACGACGGTGGCTGGTTCCGGTAATTTTTCTCCCCGCACCACCTTTTTTCCTTGCCATACCCCGGCGGGCAATGGTTTTCCCGGCGCGCGGTCCTTTCCCACAGATTGCACATCTTCTTGACATCGTTTTCTTCCTCCTTTAAAATATAAGAGATTTTAATTATAGAATTTATGTCAGATAAATTCAAGAAAATTATTCAATTTGGTTTTATAATTTTAATTTTTGTGAATATTCTTTCTTTCCAGCGCACAGAAGAATTTGATTATAAGACTTTTTTTCACCGGAAAAATAGAAAAAAAGAGAGATTTTACTTGACAGGCCTTCCTATAGATTTTACAATAAGGGTATTTTGGGCTGGAACTGAAAGGAGGTG
>JAMWCG010000216.1 GCA_023818555.1 Candidatus Omnitrophota bacterium | reverse complement strand
GTGATGATTAATATAATATAATCTTGTTTTGTTTCAAAATTTAACCGTCACTCTAATGCTTAAATTAAATCTGGAAGACACCATTGCGGCCATTTCTACCCCTTTAGGGAAAAGTGGTATTGGCATCGTGCGAATGAGCGGTAAAGATGCCTTAAAGATTGCGGATAAAATTTTTCTCTCCCAGGACGGGACTAAACCCTCAGAGTATCCTTCATTTAGTATTCATTATGGACATATTGTAGAAGATAAAAAATCTCTTCACAAAAAATTCGGGATTCCCACAAGTCGGGAAAAAATCAAAAATCAAAAAATCATTGATGAAGTTTTATTAACGGTGATGCGGGCGCCCCGGACCTACACAAAAGAAGATGTTGTGGAGATAAATTGCCATGGAGGTATAGTTCCTCTAAGAAAGGTATTGGAATTGGTTTTGGAAGAAGGGGCACGGCTTGCGCAACCCGGAGAATTTACCCTGCGTGCCTTTTTGAATGGGAGGATTGACCTTCCACAGGCAGAGGCGGTTTTAGATATTGTGGAGGCAAAAACCGAAAAATCTTTGGCGCTCGCTTGTCAGCAATTAAGAGGGGAACTTTCCCATAAGTTCAGGAAATTGAAAGAAAGAATTTTAAATATTTATGCGGAGTTAGAAGCAAGTATTGATTTCCCTGAAGAAGATTTAGATTTACACAGTCAAGATTTTTTATTAAAGGAAATAGAGAAAGTAGAACGAGAGATAGATAATTTACTGGAAGGTTTTAATAAAGGCTTGATTTTTAAAGAGGGGATTTCCGTGGCTATCTGTGGGAAGCCCAATGTAGGAAAGTCAAGTTTAATGAATTTACTCCTTAAGAGGAATCGCTGTTTAGTAAGTCCCTTCCCGGGAACCACACGCGATGCTATTGAAGAATGGGTAAATATTGAGGGAATTCCCTTAAGATTGATTGATACTGCAGGGATAACCGAAGCAAGGAATATTCTTGAGGAAGAGGCGATAAAAAGAAGTCAGGAATATTTAAAAGTTGCAGAATTGGTCTTATTTATGCTTGATGGAAACCAGAAAATTTCTCGGGAAGATAAGGATGTCTTTCAGATAATAAAAGATAAACCTAAAATTATTGTGATTAACAAAATTGACCTCCCTACAAAATTTACCTCTTCAGAGATAAAAAAAATATTTTCTGGAAAGATTCTCAAAATCTCCTGTCTTACAGGAGAAGGTTTAGAAAGGTTGTGTCAGGAAATGAAGCAGTTTGTGCTCAAAGGAGAAATCGGAGAATCCGAGGGTTACTTGGTCACCAATCTTCGGCATAAGGAGGCGCTTTTGCGGGCTAAAGATTTCTTAGAAAGGGTAAAGAGGGGGATGCAGAGCAAATTCCCTCCAGAACTGCTTACCACAGATTTAAAGGGAGTTCTGGAAAATCTGAAATCACTCTTGGGCGAATCTCTTTCCGAGGATGTCTTAGAAAAAATATTTTCTCAGTTTTGTATAGGGAAATAAACTTGACGCAGGGGATAATTTTTAATATAATATTAAAACTTGATGGAAAAATCTGAGGTTCGCCGGCGAATGTTGGAGAAATTAAAACAACAGCCGAAAGAAGATAGAGAGGAGAAAAGTTTAAGGATTAAAGAAATCCTCTTCAGTTTAGAAGAATTTAAGAAGGCAAGAGTTTTAATGGCGTATGTTAATCTTGAATATGAAGTAGATACCGAAAACATAATTAAGGAAGCACTTCGAATGGGGAAAGTGGTGGCAGTGCCAGTTACCGTAAAAAAAGAGAAGACGATTATACCTTCAAAGATTATTAATTTTGCAGAGGAGTTAGTTCCTTCCCATTTTGGGATTCGGGAGCCAAAAGCAGAATTTCTGCGTGTAATCCCCAAGGAGTCTCTGGAATTAGTTTTGGTTCCCGGTATAGCCTTTGATAAAAAGGGCATAAGGATTGGGCATGGTTTAGGCTATTACGACCGGTTCCTGAAAACCCTTCCTCCGCAGGTAAAAACCATCGGACTGGCATTTGACTTCCAGATTGTAGAGGATATTCCTGTATTTCCCCACGATGTCCCTGTTTCAAAAGTGCTTTCCGCATAAAGACAGAGGAGTAATCTGTGCCATTTGCATAAGAAAAGGGGGTGAATCCGATGATGGGTATTTTCTCCTTTAAACTAACGCTGATACTCATTTTCATTATCTCAATAGTATTGTCGTTCTTTTTGGGTTACTTACTGCGTAGAATAAGGGCAGAAGAAA
>JAMWCG010000215.1 GCA_023818555.1 Candidatus Omnitrophota bacterium | reverse complement strand
AACCCTATTTTTAAGGTCCTGCTGGATAAATTTCTCTATTCTATCGCGTTTATAGTTCAAGATGCGGTAAATCCCGAAATCCAAATCCGATGCCTCAAACTGAAAAAGATTTTTCAATAAATCTTGAAATTTTTCAATGGTGTTCATTTTTCACCTCTCAATTTATATTTTGAGTTATCTTAATAACCTATTCTTCAAAATTTCTCCTTTGCTGACAAGTCGTTCCTCTTTTTGAAGTAAAGTTCTCAAATTATATAATAAATTTTGCATAAGTTACTCCTTGCGGTAGCCAACAGATATAATTACATCAAAATAGAATTCTCTCTGCTTGGGGATGCCGAAGTAAAAGTCCTGCCGCAATACTACATTCGGCAAACCCACTTACTTTTATATCGGGGAGGGCGGACTTGAACCGCCGACCTCTTGGTCCCAAACCAAGCGCTCTAAACCAAGCTGAGCCACTCCCCGCCTTAAGCTCACTGCATTACAGAATGGAGAAGACTCTAAAACAAATGCCGAATGTATTTAACTTTTAAGGCCGTTCTTCGGCATCCCGAAGGTAAACATCTATGCATTTCTACATTCGGGACTGAGCCACTCCCCGTAATTATGTTATTGTTATATTGTCAAATTGCTAAATAGATATTATAATTTTAACAGGGTGGATTATTTAAGTCAATCACAAAAGGCAGGAATTAGTTAAAGAGGAGTAAACTTTATTCTACTGTTCCATCTAACTTCTTTATCCCCTGGATATATAGTTCCAGTTCCTTAGGATTATCGGCAAATTCTCGGGCAGTTTCTAAACTTATTTTTTTAGCAAAATATAAGCGGGCTAAAGATTGGTAAAAGGTTTGCATCCCGAAAAACGCTCCTGACTCAATGTATTGATTGAGTTGGTGGATTTTATTTTCCCGAATTAAAGAAGAAATGGTCGGAGTTCCTACCATTATCTCCAGGGCAGGAATTCGCCCCTGTGTGTCCGAGCGGGGAATAAGTCTCTGTGAAATTATTCCTTTTAATAAGAGGGAAAGATGCATTCTAATCTCATCGTGTTGATGGGGAGGGAAGAGGTTGATGATGCGCTCTACGGTCTGGGGAGCATTGATAGAATGGATTGTGCTTAAAAGAAGTTGACCAGTCTCGGCTGCCATTATTGCCGCATGCATAGTATCCCGGTCGCGAATGGTCCCAATAAAAATTACATCTGGGCTTTGATAGGTGCTCTCCCGTAAGGCATCCATATAGGATAAACAATCCGCGCCAATCTCCCTTTGCGTAATCACCGATTTTTTATTCTCAAATAAAAATTCAATCGGGTCTTCTATGGTGAGGATATGTTTATGAGCATGTTGATTGATATACTCAATCATACTGGCAATGGTCGTAGATTTTCCGCTTCCCGTGGAACCGGACAAAAGCACAAGCCCCCTCCTCTCCAAAGAGAGTTTTTCCATTATTTTTGGCGGAAGGCCCAATTCTGCAAAGGAAGGTATTTTTCTTCTTACATTGCGGAAGACTAAAGAGGGAGATTGACGGTCTAAAGCAAGGATTCCCCGAAAACGCCCGATATCCGGTAAGTCTAAGGCAAAATCCACTTCTTTTCTTTCTCGGAAAATATTTATCTGTTCAGGGGTAAGGATTGATTTAATTATCTCCTCCATATCCTGGGAACTGATTGACTTCTCTGCATCTATGGGAGTAATTTCTCCCAGTAGCCTTAAATAAGGAGGGTAACCCACCTTGAAAAAAATCTCTGAGGCATCCTTCTCCACCACGGTTTTAAAAAGTTTCTTTAAATCCATTTTGTTTTAATATAACAAAAAAAAACAAATTTTGCAATAGGATTTTTTAGGGGTAAAATCAGAAAAATTATTTTCCAGGTGTAGGGTTACGCCGGAGAAAGCCAATCCCCAATGCTCCCAAGAACTCCTGAAGTAATTTACCCGGAGTCATTTCTCCTGTCCCTAATTGACCTAAGGGGTCTAATTTGGTAAGGTCTAATTTATCCAAGCCTAAATCGGGGAATTCTTTTTCAAATTCTTGACGATCTATATGATTTTTATAAAGAAGGTGAAGATATAGAAAAGGGAAAGATAACGCTTCCCCATATACTCTTTAAAGAAGAAATTAAAAAAAAATTTCCAGAGTTTTTTAAAGAAAAAAATTTTGATTTAAGCAGGAAGAAATTGTATGTATGAGGGAGTGTAGAGCACGACAAAAAAAACAAGAAAAAACAACAAAAGACAAAAAAAAAAAAA
>JAMWCG010000214.1 GCA_023818555.1 Candidatus Omnitrophota bacterium | reverse complement strand
TACTTCCTTAAATTCCTCAGTTGAGCCAATCTTTTCCGCTGCCTTTTCTTCGGCTTCATTTAAAACCGGTGTTTCAATAATAAAAGCACGGATAAAGATAAGCAGGTCAATCTTTTCAATATCGGTAGTCTTCCTTTGGAATAACAAGCCTAAGAGAGGAATGCTGCTTAAAAGAGGCACGCCCGTTCTACTTTCAATTTGCACATCCTTAAGTAATCCACCGATAACTACAGTCTCTCCGCTTCTCATCAAAATCTGAGTCTCTGCCTCCCGGGTAGTAATAATAGGATATTCGGCAATAGTCTGACCTGCTGAACCCTTAGCCTGTAAAGTAGTGGTATAGGAAGTTACCGCTGGATGAATAATCATATTGATATAGTTATCCGCATTAATCTGGGGAACCACATTTAATTGAATCCCTATATCCTGATAATAGTCTAAGGTTGTAGTGGTGGTAGTAGAGTCGGTTCCTGAGACATTTGCTCTAAGGATAGGATATTTTGTCCCCACCAGAATGGTTGCCTCTTGATTATCCAAGGTCATAATCCGGGGAGAGGATAAGGTATTTGCACCTACTTTTTCAGTTAAGGCATGAAGAATTACTTCAAATTGTGCACCGGTGAGCTTTTTATATACCAGTTCAAGACCAGTATTAAATGGTTCGGTTCCAGAAATAGAGGAAGCTTTGGGTCCAAAACCTGAGGGAGTAATTTCCGAACCAAGACTATGTCCGGCAATACTCCCTGTTTCTTTACCTCCCACTCCCTTGCGGGTAATTCCGATGAATTCCGGAGTAGCAGACTCCGCCCCGCTTGTTCCGGTTCCCCAGTCAATTCCTAAGTCTTCTAATCTATCGTGATTTACTTCTAATATCTTGGCTTCAATGAGGACCTGACGGGGAACCACATCAATCTTTTTAATGATTTCTTTTATACGCTCTATTACTGGAGGGGTATCGCTAACCACTAAGATTTTTGAACGGGCTTCCACTTCCGGAGTAACAGCACGTTCTCGTTTAGCCAGACCAGACTCTCCTCCAAAAGCCCAGCCCCGCTGACCCTTTATCTGCACTACTGAGATTTTTCCCCGTGAAGAGAGTTGGGATTCCAATGCCTTTTTGGCGTCATTGGCATCTAAATATTTTAGGGTAAAGACCTCAGTAATGATTGGTTGAATCTCAGATAATTCCGATTCAGATTTACTCCGCGTAGCCAGTTTTTCTAAGGTGGTAACCATAATGATATTTCCCTCTCGCTCATAACCATAGTTGTTAATCTTTAGAATTGCCTTGAGGGCTTTTTCCCAGGGCACATCTACAAGCTGGAGCGTAACCGTCCCCGTGACTTCTTTTCCGGCAACAATATTGACTCCACTCTTAGCCCCGATAAGCTGAAGGACGGTTCTTAAGTCAGCCTCCTTGAAGTTTAAAGTAAGATTCCCGGGCGTAGTCTCAATTATCACTCCTCTCCCCTCTTCCTCTAATGAGGGAGTGGTTTCTGGAACCACATTAGTCTCATTCTGCGCATTTACCTGCACGGGCACAATCAAAGTAGCAAAGATGAGAAAAGTAAAAAGCATAAATCTTATTTTGTATTTTTTCATCCTTCCCTCCTTTTTATAGTTGTTCAGGATATAACTCCAGTATAATTGTTTCTCCATCTTTAATTAGCCTTACTTTATTAATCTCAATATCTATAATCGTTGCCCCACTAATCTCATCACCTTTACTTACCACCTCATTATTAATAATTGCTAAGGGGCTTATTCTATCCCAGACAATGGCAGTAAGTTGGAACGGAGATGAATTATCCTGAGTTTTCTCTTCCTCTTTTTCCGGACCACCTAAAATAAAGGGGTCGCGTTTGATTTTCATTTGAGAGAAAATTTTTTCTAAATCCTCTCTTGCCGGAGATATCTTAGAGATGGAAATAGGGGTAACCTTTTTAACCGTGCTTTTATATCTCTGCATTCGTGCCCTAATTCTTATAACCAGAGATAAAAGGCTCACTGCAAAGATAGCCAAAAGAATAGAGAGAACAATTTTTTGATAATTATCTTTTTTCATTTCTAAATTAAAAATTGCCTAAGCGTATACACAGCAATCTCTAACTCAATATTAAGACTATCTGACTCTACTGCCCACAATTGATTTTTAGAAATCAAAGCTTTCTCAAAGGTAACCAGACAAGGCAATTTTCTAAGTTCTTCTAAATATTTTACCAGATTACGAAAATTTGTCCTCAAGGATAATTTAAGTCTCGTTTTTT
>JAMWCG010000012.1 GCA_023818555.1 Candidatus Omnitrophota bacterium | reverse complement strand
TTAGTCAATGATTTGAAAAAGGCAGGCGAAGATTTAGGATTTAGTAGTGAAGAAGCAAAATTTTTAGCAAAAGAGACAGTAGAAACGAGTTTTTTTCTTCTTAGAAAAACCAGGCTCTCTCCTTCAGCGCTAAGATTGAAAGTTACTTCTAAAGGAGGGACGACCGAGGCAGGTTTGAGAGTATTGAGTGAAGGAGGTTCCTGGACAGAGGCGCTCTCTGCTGCAGAAAAACGGGCGGAGGAATTGTCTTTAAAAGAATAAATGGGAAGAATAGGAATTATCGGAGGAAGTGGGCTCTATAAGATTGACGGGTTAAAGGAGAAAAAGAAAATTTCTCTGAATACTCCTTTTGGTAGACCTTCAGATGATTTTATTCTGGGAGAACTGGAGGGGAAAGAGATTCTCTTTTTGCCTCGGCATGGATTGGGACATCGCATTCCTCCTCAGGAAATAAATTATCGGGCAAATATCTATGGGATGAAAAAGTTAGGAGTAGAAAGGGTCATTTCTATTACTGCCTGTGGTAGTTTAAAAGAGAATATAAAACCCTTAGATTTTGTGGTGGTAGACCAGTTTGTTGACCGCACTCATCATACAAGAGAAATTACTTTCTTTAATCAGATAGTGGTGCATATCGGATTTGCTTATCCCGTGTGCAGGGAACTATCAGAGCTGTTATATGTGGCGGGGAAGGAGATTTTAGATAAACAGGGAATAAGCATCCATAAAGGGGGAACCTATTTAAATATTGAGGGACCGGCTTTCTCTACCCTGGCGGAATCAAATTTATATCGTCAATGGGGGATGGATGTGATTGGGATGACCAATATGGTGGAGGCAAGGTTGGCGAGGGAAGCAGAAATCTGCTATGCTACTTTAGCGGCAGTTACTGATTTTGATTGCTGGCACCCGCATTATGAATCCATAACCATTGAAATGGTGCTCCATAATCTCAAGAAAAATATTGATAATGCCAAGAGAATAATCTCTCTCTTACTTAAAAAAATACCGGAGCAAAGAACCTGTTTGTGTAAAGATGCGCTTAAGGATGCGATTGTAACCGATAAAAAATTAATTCCACAGAGGGTAAAAAAAGAATTAGGAATTATCATTGGTAAATATGTCCAATAAGAATGATTACAAAGATACTTTAAATCTCCCCCGGACAGAATTTCCGATGAAGGCAACTCTCTCTCAGAAAGAGCCGGAAATTCTCAAATTCTGGGAGGAGAACAATCTTTATGAGAAGATAAGGCAGTTACGAGAGAATTGTCCCAGATATATTCTCCACGACGGACCACCCTATGCTAATGGGGATATCCATTTAGGACACGCTTTGAATAAGACTTTGAAAGATATCGTGGTAAGATTTTATAGTATGAATGGGTATAGTGTTCCTTTTATTCCTGGTTGGGATTGTCACGGATTACCGGTAGAGCATCAGTTGTTTAAAGAGTTGGGGATGACCAAACAGGAGATTTCACAGATAGAATTTCGTAAGAAAGCGTATCAATATGCCCTAAAATATGTAAATATTCAGAGAGAGGAATTTAAGCGCTTAGGGATTTTAGCCGACTTCTCCCATCCCTACCTTACTCTCTCTCCTCACTATGAAGCGGAAATCATCAGAAGTTTTGCCAGATTGGGAGAAAAAGGTTTTATTTACCGGGGGGTAAAACCGGTACACTGGTGTATAAATTGTGAAACTGCACTCGCTGAGGCGGAGGTAGAGTATGAAAATTACACCTCCCCTTCCATCTATGTAAAGTTTGCACTATTAAATCCTGAAAATTTCCTGGTAGATGGTAAGCGTCCATTTGTCGACAAGACAGGGATAATGGTGGGTGAAAATATACACTTTCTTATCTGGACTACTACTCCTTGGACACTTATTTCCAATGTAGCGGTGGCAGTAAATCCTGATTTCATCTATGCCTTAATAAAAACAGAAAAGGGGATTATCCTCATGGCGAAAGAGAGGATTCCCTCCCTTAAAGAGAAGGTTGGTTTTGCTGAATTTGAGGTTTGTTTGGAGATAAAAGGGAAGGCTCTGGAGGGACTTTATCTAAAACACCCTTTTCTGGAGAGAAATTCTCGGGTTGTTCTGGCTGATTATGTTTCCCGGGAGGAAGGCACGGGTTGTGTGCATATTGCTCCCGGGCACGGAGAAGAAGACTATCAGATAGGGAAGTTATATCAACTTCCCGTGATTATGCCCTTAGATGAAAAAGGAGTTTTTAATAAAGAGGCGGGAAGATTTTATGGATTAGATATTTATTCTGCCAATCGCAAGATTATCCAGGAGTTGAAAGAAAAAGATGCTTTACTCTGGGAGGAGAAGATTGAACATTTTTATCCCCATTGTTGGCGCTGTAAAAAGCCAGTTATTTTCCGGGCTACCCGTCAGTGGTTTATGAGTGTAGACCATTTATCTTTGCGTGAAAAAGCAAAGGAGAAAGTAAAAGAGGTAAAGTGGGTTCCTTCCATAGGAGAGAATAGAATTACCGGGATGTTGGAGACACGACCTGATTGGTGTCTGTCTCGGCAGAGGTATTGGGGTGTACCTATCCCGGCATTTTATTGTCGAGAATGTGGAGCGGTCATTCTGGATTATAAAATTGTTGAATATGTTGCCGATTTATTTGAAAAAGAGGGTTCAGATGTCTGGTTTATAAAGGAAGAGAATGAGTTGCTTCCTTTAGGGACAAAATGTAATAAATGTGGAAGTGAAAAATTTGCCAAAGAGACGGATATCTTAGATGTCTGGTTTGAATCAGGGGTTAGTCATCAGGCGGTTCTGAAAAAAGAGAAAGATTTAAACTTTCCTGCGGATTTATATCTTGAAGGTTCGGACCAGCATCGGGGATGGTTTCAGACCTCTCTCCTTACCTCTATGGGAATTGGGGAGACACCTCCTTTTAAAACAGTGCTTACCCATGGTTTTGTAGTGGACGGTGAGGGGAGGAAGATGTCCAAGTCATTAGGGAATGTTATTTCTCCGGAAGAAATTATAAATAAATTTGGAGCGGATGTCTTGAGACTCTGGGCAATATCTTCGGATTTTACTGAGGATATGAAGATTTCCGAAGAGATAGTGGAACGGGTTTCAGTAGTTTATCGGAAATGGAGAAACACCGCTAAATTTATCCTGGGGAATCTCTATGATTTTAACCCGGATAAAGATAAGGTAGATTATAATCTACTGCTTCCCCTTGACCGCTGGGCACTGGCTAAAACCGAGGAGTTGTTGCAAGCAGTTTTATTGGCATACAAAAATTTTGATTTTCATAAGGTATATCGGCTCATTTATCAATTCTGTGTAATAGATATGTCAGCAGTATACTTGGATATTCTCAAAGACCGGCTTTATACATATTATAAAGATTCTCAGGAAAGGCGTTCAGCTCAGACAGTGATATTTGAAATCTTGAATATCCTGGTGAGAATCCTGGCTCCCCTTATCCCATTCACTGCAGAAGAGATTTGGCGACATCTTCCCCGGGAAAGTAAACTCAAAGAGATTATTTCTGTACATATGCTGGAGATACCAAAAGTAAATCCTCTCTGGTTTGACACGGCTTTGTTGGAGAAGTGGAAACTGGTCTGGAAGGTGCGTGATATAGTGACACGCGCTATAGAGAAAGAGAGAATAGAAAAAATAATCGGTGACTCTTTGGAGGCAGAACTTATATTTTATGTGGCGGAAGAAAAATTGTATCGTTACTTAAAGGACAAGGATTTCACCAACCTCTCTGCAATTTTTCTTGTTTCGGAAGTGAAACTTAACCGAGTGGACAAGATTCCCCCCGAAAGTTTTAGAGATGAGGAGTTATTACCGAATTTTGGGATAGAGGTGATTAGGGCAAGTGGGAAGAAATGTCAGCGTTGCTGGAATTATAGTTTGAGCGTGGGAGAAGACTCCCTTTATCCCGACATTTGTCAGCGTTGCTTAAAAGTAATGGCAATGATAAAAACTGCTTAGAGGAGGGAGGTTTTATGGCTAAACGCAAGAAGTTAACGCAGAAAGAATTGAAAGAACATAAACAAGCACTTATTAAATTGAGAGAAAAGATTTTTAGGGATATGCAGGCTTTAACTAAAGATACACTGGATAAATCTCAGAAGGAAGCAGCTGGAGATTTGTCCGGATATACCTATCATATGGCTGATGTGGCTTCCGATACTTTTGAGAGAGAATTTTCCTTAGATTTAGCGGCTAATGAACAGAGACTCATCTATGAGATTGAAGAAGCACTAAAGAGGATTGAGACGAATGAGTATGGGTTCTGTCTTATGTGTGGAGAGAAGATTGCCAAACAGCGATTAAAAGCAATACCCTATGCCCAGTATTGTATAAAATGTCAAAACAAACGGGAGAAAGAAAGATAAATCCTCAACTGGTATTCTATCTTTTACTTGCTTTGAGCATTTTTTTAGTAGACCAGTTGATAAAACAATCTCTTGCTTTATCTTTTCTACCTGGGCAGGGTTTCCCGATAGTAAAGAAGATATTTCACATTACCCTGGTTTTTAATAGAGGGATAGCCTTTGGACTCTTTCCCAATTTTCCTTTACCTTTTCTCATCATCGGAATAGTCACCTTTGTGTTGTTTTTCTTTATCCAGAATGGCTTAAATAAAGGGAGTAAATTAGCCATTTCTTTAATCAGCGCAGGAACTTTGAGTAATTTCTTTGACCGTGTAAGGTTTGGTTATGTAATTGATTATTTAGATTTCCGCATCTGGCCAGTATTTAATCTTGCTGATGTTGCTATCAGTCTGAGCATAATTTTGCTCCTCTGGCAGTTGATTAAGCATAGATCCGGTGGCAGAAATTCGGAATATAACGATGTACCCCATACTTTTCCATATCGGTCCGATAAGTGTATATAGTTATGGCTTTATGCTTGTCCTTGCCTTTGTTATTTCTACATCTCTGGCTAAACAAAAAGCAAAAAAGGAGGGGATTTCTCCGGATTTAATTGTCAATCTTTCTACTTATCTTTTGCTGGGAGGGATAGCGGGAGCGCGTCTCCTCTATGTATTTTTAAACATAGAAGAATATAGAAAAACTCCCCTACAAATCTTTATGCTTCAGCGAGGGGGGCTCAGTTTTTATGGGGGGATGTTAGGAGGGTTTTTAGCAGGATTTTTATTCGTCCGAAAATATAAACTCTCTTTAGTTAAGACCGCTGACTTTATTAGTCCCTATCTCGCCTTGGGGCAGGCGATAGGGAGAATCGGCTGTTTCTTACGAGGTTGTTGTTATGGGAAAGAAACCTCTTTTTTTCTCCGTGTAAGATTTCCTGATGAAGTAGTCTTTAGACACCCTACAGAACTTTATGCTTCACTACTCAATTTTTTTATTTTCCTTTTCTTATATCATAGTTATAAGAATAAATATTTTGCTGGGGAGACCTTCTTAATTTACCTTATGCTCTATTCTCTAAAAAGGTTTCTCCTTGATTTTTTAAGAGGAGACCTTCCCCCCATATACTTTAACCTTACTATATTTCAAATCCTGAGTATCTTTGTTTTCTTTCTTGCTTTGAGTTTATTTTTTTATAAAAGAAAAAAAATTTTTTATGAAAAGAAAGGAATTTAAAGTAGAAGAGGAGGGGATACGTATAGATATATATCTTCATAAAAAACTTGAATCCGAGCTTTCCCGAAAAAAAATTCAGAATATGATTAAAGAGGGTAAGATTTTAGTAAATAGGAGTTCTGTTAAATGCCACTATAAAATAAAAAGGGGAGACGATATTTATATAGAATTTCCGGAAACAAGAGAGCCGGATATAGAACCTCAGGAAATTCCTTTGGATATAGTTTTTGAAGATGACCACCTCTTGGTAGTGAATAAACCTCCAGGGATGTTGGTTCATCCGGCAGGAGGAATCTATTCGGGGACCTTGGTTAATGCTCTGCTTTATTATTCACGGTCTCTTTCCACTCTGGGCGGGAAATTTAAACCGGGGATAGTGCATCGTTTGGATAAAGATACTTCCGGTTTGATAGTAGTAGCAAAATCAGACCCAGTGCATTTAGCTTTAGCCCGACAATTTAGAGAACACCAGATTTACCGTCGCTATATTGCGATTGTAAAAGGTATTGTGGAATTGGACGAAGGAGAGATAGATGTTCCTATTGGAAGAGACCCCCACGACAGAGAACATATGACAGTTAATTTTACCCAAGGAAGGGAAGCAAAAACATTCTATCGGGTTTTGAGACGCTATGAAAGTTATACACTTTTAGAAGTCTATCCCCAAACAGGGAGGACCCATCAGATAAGGGTTCACTTGCGCTATCTGGGTTATCCAGTTCTGGGAGACCCGGTTTATGGTAAGAAAGATAAGTTGATTGATAGACAGGCACTTCACGCCCAGGAACTGGGATTTAGGCATCCCCTTACGGAAGAGAACCTTCGTTTTTCTTCCACTTTACCTCCGGATATGCAAAAACTTGTTCCTGATTATGGTAGAAAAAATGGGAAGAATATATTTAGGTAAAAGAACTGATATTCCCCGGATTTTCTTTTTCGCCATATTAATTACCATTCTGGTATACTTCATTTCCCTTAAAGAAAAAGAGAAGAAATTGAGAATTAGCCTTCAGGAGAAACTCAACAATGTCTTGAGCGAAAAGATAGTTAAAGAAGAAGAGTTAAACAAAGCGAATGCCGAGAAGATTATCCTTGAGGAGACAGTGAACAATTTAAAGCTAAAGATTGAAAGTTTAAGCACAGAACTGGATAAGGAAAAGGCTTCAGGGCTTGAACTCTCGGAAAAACTTAAAGCGAGAGAGAGTGAGGTGGAGAGATTAAATTCAGAACTTAATAAATTAAAGCGAGAAAAAGAGACTCTGGAAAACAAAATCAAAGAGGCAGAAGCGAAAATAAAAAATCTTGAACTTACCCTGGTGCAGTTACAGACGATTAAGACCGAATTAGAGCGAAAACTGGACAATATTATGAGTAAACGCTTAGAAGTAGAGTTAGAAAAGGTGGTGATAAAAAGACCTGCCTCTGGTAGGGTAGGAAGGATTCTGGCGGTAAACCATCCCTATGAGTTTGTGGTGATTGACTTAGGGAAAGAACAGGGGATAGAAATGGGAACACTCTTGGGTGTTTATCAGGGTGAGGAGATGATTGCCCGGATAAAGGTGGAGAAGGTTTATGAGAACATGTCGGTTGCCGACATTGTCTATGAGAAGGAAAAGGGGGTTATCCGTGATGAGGATTTGGTAAAATTTATTCATTCTGAATCTGTGGAATAGAATATGTTTAGAGTTAGTCCGATAGAACATTTAGAAGGAGAAATTTCTTTCCCGGGAGATAAATCTATTTCTCATCGCATGGTCATTTTGTCTTCTCTGGCAGAGGGTGATTCTTATGCAGAAAATTTTCTTATCAGCGACGATTCTTTGCGGACCATTGAGGCTTTTAGAAAAATGGGTATAGAGATAAGGGAAGAGAGAAATAGACTGAGAATAACTGGGAGAGGTTTAAACGGACTTAAACCTCCCTCCGAACCACTTTATATGGGAGGGTCAGGAACTTCGGCAAGACTTATCTTAGGAGTTTTAGCAGGTCAGAAATTTAGAGCAGTTTTGAGTGGAGACGCTTCTCTTTCGCGACGCCCCATGCGTAGAGTTACGCTTCCTTTAAGAGAAATGGGAGCAAAGATAGAAGGTCCTGCTGATGCCGATTTTCTTCCCCTGACCATTGAAGGTAGTGATTTAAAACCCATAGAATATAAAATGCCGGTTGCCAGTGCACAGGTAAAATCAGCAATTCTCTTGGCTGGGCTTTATGCCTGGGGAGAAACGAAAGTCATTGAACCAATGATTTCGCGTGACCATACCGAGCGTCTTTTAAAATTGTTTGGTGGGGAAGTTAAAAAAGATGGTCTAACAAATACAATTTCGGGCAGGCAGAGACTTAAAGGGATAGAGTTATGTATCCCCGGAGATATATCCAGTGCGGCTAATTTTATCGTTCTGGCGCTATTGGTGAAGAAATCTCGTCTCCTGATCCAGAGAGTAGGTTTAAATCCTACCCGCACGGGAATCCTCAATGTCCTGAAGAGGATGGGAGCAAGGATAGAAGTGGTGATAAAGGGGGGAGAAGATACTGAGCCCTATGGAGATATAGAGGTGAGGAATTCTTCCTTAAAAGGGACACTCATTGAGAGAGAAGAAATCCCTCGGCTCATTGATGAATTACCTCTCTTAATGGTTTGTGGTTGTTTTGCCGATGGGGTTACCTGGATTGAAGGGGGCGGGGAGTTAAGGGTTAAAGAGACGGATAGAATAAATTCTATGGTGACAAATTTGCGGAGACTGGGAGCGGAGATTGAGGTAGAAGGAGATAAAGTGGTGATTAAAGGTGGCAGTCTTTTAAGAGGGAACAGGGTAAGTAGTTTTTCTGATCACCGCACTGCAATGAGTATGCTTGTTATTGGTTCGCTGATCCCTGGGGAAACCATCTTAGACGAAGTAAACTGTATTAACAAGTCCTTTCCCGAATTTTTCTCTATTCTCACAAAGATAGCTAATAGATAATTAGACAGGATGTATATTCCCGAGTTTCACAAATTTGAGAAATTGATTCAGGAATTTCCCATTGTTCCCATAGCAAAAATTATTCCGCTTAAACTCCAGCCCTTAGAAATTTACACGAAGTTTTCTCAAAAAGAATTTTTCTTTCTTTTAGACAGTGCCCGTTTTCATCCTAAAACCGGGAGATTTTCTTTTATAGGCTTTAACCCTTTTATGGTATTTAAGAGTAAAGGCAAGAAGATAGAAATTATTCACGGAGAAGATTGTGAAGTCTTTGATTATAACCCCATAGAAAGATTACGAGAAATTTTCTTAAGCTATAAATCCTCTCCTCATCCTTTCTTCCCTTCCTTTAGCGGAGGAGCGGTGGGATATTTTGCGTATGATGTAGGAAGACTTTTTGAAGATTTTCCTCAGTTATCTATAGACGATATAGGTCTTCCGGAAATCTATCTTGCTTTTTACGATAACATAATTGCCATTGACCACTTAGAGAATAAAATTTTTATCATCAGTAATGCTTGGGCGCAGGCGGATATTGAAAAGGCGTATAGAGGAGCTATAGAAAAAATTGAAAATTTAAGCCAAGAGATGCGGGATGGCTATAGAATAAAAGAGAAGGGATTGGATTTTGTAACGGATGAGGAAGATGATTTACGGATAATATCAAATTTTAGTAAGGAAGGCTTTGAGGAAATGGTAAGGCGGGCTAATGAGTATATAAGAAAAGGTGATATATATCAGGCAAACCTTTCGCAAAGGTTTAGCATAGAGACAAATATTGAGCCATTTCTTCTTTATCGAATTTTAAGAGCGATAAATCCTTCTCCCTTTGCTGCTTATATTAATTTCCCAGAAGTGAAGATTGTTTCTTCCTCCCCGGAAAGATTATTGAGAGTAGAGGGTAGTTTTGTGCAAACAAGACCGATTGCCGGAACGCGCCCCAAGGGGAGAGATGCTAAAGAGAATTTAAGATTGAGGAGAGAATTGATTTTAAATGAAAAGGAGCGTGCAGAACATATTATGCTGGTAGATTTAGAAAGAAATGATTTGGGAAGAGTCTGTAATTATGGAACAGTCAAGGTTGATGAATTTATGGTCTTGGAGGAATATTCCCATGTAATACACATCGTTTCCAATGTTTGCGGAATTCTTTCTGAAAATAAAGATAGATTTGACCTTATGCGGTCTGCTTTCCCCGGAGGGACTATTACCGGCTGTCCCAAGATACGCTGTATGGAAATCATTGAGGAATTGGAGCCGGTGAGGCGAGGAATCTATTGTGGCTCAATCGGTTATTTGGGATTTAATGGAAATATGGATTTAAATATCGTTATTCGCACCTTTATTCTTACTCAAGGCAGAGCTTATGTCCAGGTAGGTGCAGGAATAGTTGCCGATTCTGAGCCAACTAAAGAGTATTATGAAACTCTTCATAAAGCAGAAGCCTTATTGAAGGCGATAAAGATAGCTGAGAGAAATGTTGCAAACCAGAAGTTACAGACCACAGGCAAATAATCTATTTTTTGATTTAGGGGATAATGTCTTTGAGAGTATGCGAGCTTATGGAGGTAAGATTTTTTGTTTGGAGGAACATTTGGAGCGTTTAGAGACATCGGCAAAATCGATCCAAATCAAATTACCTTCGTGTAAAGAATTAAGAAAAAAAATCTTGCAAGAGTTTAGTGATTCAGGTTTAAAAGAAGCCTATCTTCGTGTAAGTATAAATTTTCAGGGTGAGATAAATATTATAATTACATCTCCTCCAACTTATCCCAAAGAATTATATGAAAAGGGAGTAAAGGTAATCATCGTTCCTAATTTCAAAGATTCGGTTGCCTCAGTTTTTCCTCAGGCAAAAACTGGAAATTTTCTAAATGGAG
This sequence comes from Candidatus Omnitrophota bacterium, assembly GCA_023818555.1. GTDB lineage: Bacteria > Omnitrophota > Gorgyraeia > DTHP01 > DTHP01 > DTHP01. Next base: position 1,423 of record JAMWCG010000012.1, on the reverse strand, counting down.
TATTGGCAAAAATTGAAGCGAAGGATTACTTTGAAGCCATTCTTTTAAATAGACAGGGGTATATTACTGAAGGAACGGTGAGTAATATTTTTATTGTGAAAGAGAAAATTTTAGTTACTCCTCCTTTATACTTGGGAGTTCTCCCCGGGATTACGCGAAAGGTGGTAATAGAATTGGCAGAGGAATTAGAGATCAAAGTTAAAGAAATTCCCTTTACTCGCCATGAACTCTACAATGCGGATGAAGTATTTCTGACAAACACCTCTCTGGAAATTCTGCCTGTAACTTATGTAGATGGAAGGAAGATTGGAGATGGGTGCACGCGAAAAATTACAAATTTTCTGAGAAATAAATTCTTAGCGAGGAGGTTGGGATGAATAAAGTAAAGAGAGCGCTGATCAGCGTTTCGGACAAAACAGGGATTGTGGAGTTTGCTAAAGGATTGCAGGAGTTAGGAATTGAGATTTTATCTACCGGAGGGACGGCTAAGACTCTGCGTGAAAATGGGATTAAGGTTAAAGATGTTTCTGAATATACTGGATTTCCTGAGATGCTGGATGGACGGGTAAAGACTTTGCATCCTAAAATTCATGGAGGGATTTTGGCAATACGCGATAATAAAAAGCATATGGAAGAGATAAAAAAACAGGGAATTGAGATGATTGATTTAGTGGTGATTAATCTTTATCCTTTTGAAAAAGTAATCGCCAATTCCGAGGTAAAATTGGAAGAAGCCATTGAGAACATTGATATTGGGGGCCCTTCCATGTTGCGTTCAGCAGCAAAAAATTACAGATATGTAGGAGTAATTTGTAATCCCCAAAGATATCAGGAAGTTTTGGAGGAATTAAGGAAGAACGAGGGAGTCCTCTCTGAAGAAACTAAGTTTAAATTGGCAATTGATGTCTTCCAGCGCACCGCTCAATACGATAAAGTCATTGCCGAGTTTCTTAAAAATAGAATACAGCTTAGAGAGACTGATTTTCCCCAATCTCTGGAAATAAAGTTGGAAAAAATTCAGGACTTACGCTATGGAGAAAATCCCCATCAGAAAGCAGCACTCTACAAATACCAGAGCACCAGAGCACCTGAGTACCAGAATTTAGTAGAGGCAAAGCAGTTGCATGGGAAGGAGTTATCTTTTAATAATATATTAGACTTGGAAGCGGCTTGGGATTTAGTCAATGAATTTGAAAATCCTGCGGTTTGTATCATTAAGCATAGCAATCCCTGTGGAGTGGCTGAAGCAGAGAGCTTAGTTCAGGCTTATCGAGATGCCTTAGAATGTGACCCACTCTCTGCCTTTGGAGGAATTGTGGGGTTAAATAGAATAGTAGATAAGGAAACGGCGAAAGAGGTCTATAATTTTGAATTTACGGAATGTATCATTGCCCCGGGATATGAATTAGAAGCACTGAATATT
>JAMWCG010000213.1 GCA_023818555.1 Candidatus Omnitrophota bacterium | reverse complement strand
CCGGTATAAATCTTCATATTTTCTATCTATCCTCAACAACTCATCCAGTATCCCACCCAAAAGCAGTTTCTCATCATCAATCTTATTTATCTGTGGGTCATCTAAAATCCTTTGTAGTTCTTTTGCCTGGGCACTTAATGGACATCTTATCCGAGCAAGGTTCCCTGAGGAGAGAAAAACAAACCAAAAATTAATTGCTGGGCTGATAAAAATAATCCTAGACATAAAATAGTTCTATAATTTCTCATTGGTTTCTCAATTCTCTGCCCTGTGATTATGCTTCAATACTACCTCCAATAAAACTTCGGTTCGCCGTTGCCTCAGTCCCGAAGCCAAAAGGAATCCTTCTCCCATCTCAGGGATGTAAGAAAATTACCTAATTAACACTGAAAAACCTCTTTTATTTATCGTCAAGACAGAGAAAAATTTGTTAAAATTTTCTCCTCAAACTGCAGGGATTTGGTATAATATCGTCGGAAATCATGCAGTTTAATCCAAAAACGAGGAGGAGAAAATGTATACCAAAGAATCGAAAGAACATCAATTTAGCTTTACCCACGATTGGTTTGTGGTGCCTGAATTAGACGAAAATCACGAACTCATTAAAATAGCTAAAACCATTGACTGGGTTTCATTATCTGATAAACTTGCTAAATTCTACTCTCCTGATAATGGTAGACCTACTAAACCATCTCGGGCGAAAATAGGCCTGCTTATTCTCAAACATCTTTATCGTCTCTCTGATGTAGATGTAGAAGTCTTAGCTACCCTTAAAAAGACAAAACTGCTCAAGGGGAAAAAACTTATTTGTGATACTACCATAGTTTCCTCTCCTATTGCCTATCCTACAGATATAAATCTATTAGAGAAGGTCAGACTTTCAGCAATTAAATTCTTAGACCAGGCAAAACAGTTCGGTGTAAAGACTTACCGCACTTATAAAAGAACAGCCCAAAAATTCTATATCCAATACCAAAAGATTAGACACCACACCACTAAATTCCGCAAGAAAACCCAAAAGAGACTCATTCAGTTTGCCTCAAGAAATATCAGACAACTCCAAGAGAGGGTTAATTCTCTGGGCACAATTCTCGAAGATTCTCTTCATAAAACAGAAGAGCGTTTTGGGGCTTTACTACCCAATTAGCCACAGATAAAGGATTTTGGTTACCTTCAAATATCCAGTATTGCGAGTCTCTCGGCATTAAGAAACTGGCTATTGAGAAAAAGGGCAAACCCTTTAAGCTAAAGCCTCCATATTTTAGAAGGCTTAAGAGGCTACGCTGTAAGATTGAGGCCAAGATCTCCTTAGCCAAAAGACAATTTGGTTTAAACCGCATTCGGTATCGTATCCAAGATGGTGAAGAGATCTGGGTTAGACTGGGTTTAATCTCCATGAACCTAAAGACCGCTATGGGTTATGGGTAGAACCAAAGGTTTTCAATGAACAGTAAAGCAAAAATAAAGAAAAAGTAAAAGAGACAAAGACCAAATCCTCTTACCCAGAGCTTCAAAATTACAATTTGGGTTTTTCAGTGTTAACTAAGTACGGATGACAAGGTTGCATGGGATCACATCCAGGAGTTACGGCTATAGTTAGCGATTTAAAGTCTACAGGGATCCTTATTAACTCAGGTTTGGTGTATCTCTTCTTTCTTTCTTTCTTTCTTCATCTTCACTATCCTTCTTTTCCGTTTGTCGCTTGTCGCCTGTTGCTTGTAGCCTGCCGCCTGTTTACTGGGCTACTTGTTTCACAACTCCTCTTCTTCTATCTGAGCTAATTTCATTATGTATCTTAATAGTCCTATCTTTAAAGGTTTATTTTTATGAACTGGTACAGAAATCCTCTCTCTTCTTCCTTCTTTAGTATAGATATGGTGGCTACCTGTAATTCTTTTTAATATCCACCCTTTCTTCTCTAAAATTCTACAAAGTTCTTTCCCAGTTATTATTTTCATACTGCAATTTCCAATATTTTGTCATCCCGATTTAGTTTTAACTCCTTTAAATTTACCGATAGACAACCTTCTACAGCATCATATAAATTCTCTAATAATTCTTCAATACTGTCGCCCTGGGTCACGCATCCCGGAATTGCAGGAACTTCTGCCCAATAACCTCCCTCTTCCGCCTTATGAATTATAACTTTTATTTTCATTAAGCTACCCTCCTTTCAAAACTTACACGCAAATTCTGAAAATATTTATTGCCTCCAAACTACTGGCTACTAAGCTACTGCCAATGCCTCAGTTTTTGCCAGAGAAAGCAGCTT
>JAMWCG010000212.1 GCA_023818555.1 Candidatus Omnitrophota bacterium | reverse complement strand
AAGAGCAGGGTCTAAAATATTAAAGAAAATAATTCGAATCTTTGACGACATGAATGGATACCCTGAAAGAAATGGTCTTTGAATTCTCTCTAATGAGATTAAGCCTTACCTCTATGTCCTTATATTTCGCTTTATTAAGAATCTCTTTAAATTGTTCTTCTACTTTTAATAGAATCTCTTTAATTTTATCTATGCTCTATTTTCTACTCCCTTAGGGATGGTCTCTGATAAAATTGGTCAGCGGAAAGTGCTTCTTTCTGGTTTTTTACTTTTTGCACTTATCTATTTTTATTTTGGAATAATAGATAAAAAAATTTTCCTCTGGATTCTTTTCCCTCTTTATGGTATTTATATGGCTTTGACCGAGGGAGTGAGTAAGGCTTACATTTCTGTTCTTATTCCAGAAGAAAAGCGGGGGACTGCTTTTGGAGTATATCAAACTCTCGTGGGAATTTGCACTTTCTTTTCTTCCTTTATTGCCGGATTGCTCTGGAGATATATTAATGTCCGTGCTCCTTTTATTTTTGGAAGTACAACCGCGATAATTTCTGCAGTTTTATTTATTCTTTTGGAGAAGAAATATGGCTTATCTTGTTTTTGCCAGAAAATGGCGTCCTAAAGATTTTGAAGAAGTTGTTGGACAGGAACATGTAACCACCACTTTGAAAAACGCAGTTATTCAGAAGAGGATTGCCCAGGCTTATTTATTTGCCGGGCCAAGAGGAGTGGGGAAAACCACCGTTGCCAGAATATTTGCCAAAGCCTTAAACTGTGAAAAAGGGCCTAGCGAAAAACCTTGCGGCCAGTGTATTTCCTGCCAGGAGATTAGCACAGGGACGAACATAGATGTTCTGGAAATAGACGGAGCTTCCAACCGCGGGATTGATGAAATAAGGACTTTAAGGGAAAACATAAAATTTTTACCCATTTCAGGGAGGTATAAAATTTATATCATTGATGAAGTTCATCAGATTACTCAGGATGCTTTTAACGCTTTGCTTAAGACATTAGAAGAACCTCCTCCCCATGCAGTATTTATCTTTGCCACCACACAACCCCAGAAAGTTCCTCCCACCATACTTTCTCGTTGTCAGCGTTTTGATTTTAAACGCATCCCCACTTCGCTCATTGCTCAGAAACTAAAAGAGATTGCTCAGGCAGAGAAGATTTCTGCGGAAGAGAGTGTTTTCTTTACTATTGCCAGGGCTTCTGAAGGAAGTTTACGGGACGCAGAGGTTTTACTTGACCAGTTAAACTGCGCGACAAATGGGATTATCAAGATGGAAGATGTGGTAAACCTTTTAGGGATTATGGAAGAGGATTTGTTATTTGAAATTATAGATGATATACAGAAAAAAGAAACCCCTTCCCTCTTATTACTTCTGGATAAAATTATTTGTGAAGGCAGGGACCTGGGGATATTTTTAAATTCCTTAATTGAACGCTTCAGGAATTTACTTCTTTACAAAGTAATGCGGGAGGAGTTGAAAAATGTTTTAGATTTATCTGATGAAGAGTTATCAAAGATTTCTCATTTTTCTGATTTATTTTCTAAGGAAGAACTTTTTTATATCCTCCAGATTCTTCTTCATACTCAGGAAGTAGCCAGGCGGGCAATCTCTCTCCGCATCAGTATAGAGATGGCATTGATTAAGATAAGTCAGCGTGAAGAGATTAGTTCCCTGGAGGAAATAATGCAGAGGATTGAAGAATTGAGGAAAATTCTCCCTGAAGAGAAAGGGAAAGCCGAAGTAAATACGCCAGAGGAATTATCTTTTAGAGAAAGAGAAGCAACAGCCCCGGAAAAAATTTATCCTCAGGAAGTTGATAGTGAAGAGAAAGTGAAGGAGCTGAAGACAAAGGAGATAAAAAATGATTATTCTGAAACCGAGAAAAAGATGGTCGGACTGGCAGAGATTAAAGATATCTGGGAGAGTTTTGTAGAAAAGATTAAGCAATTGAAGATGCATTGGGGAATTTATCTTTCGGAAGCAACCCTGGTGAGTTTAGAAAACAATATTTTGACCCTCGGCTTTGTGAAGGATAAGAATCTGCACAAAGAAACCTTAGAAAGAATAACTACACGGCAGTTAATTGAGAAAGAACTGCAGAAAATGGTTGGGGGAGATATAAAATTAAACTTTACTACCCTCAAAGACCAGAATTTATCTCTTAACAAAGAGCAGAAAAGTTCAGAAGAGAAAGTTAATAAAGATAAAACATCTTTTGAAAATAAAAGACTCAATGACCCACTGATAGAAAAAGTAATGGAGAAATTTGGTGGGGAGATAGTGAAAGGGGAAGAGATTGATTTATCCTAAA
>JAMWCG010000011.1 GCA_023818555.1 Candidatus Omnitrophota bacterium | reverse complement strand
GAAGAATAAAGAATAGGGATGTTTTTTATTATTTATATAGATTAAGGGATATAAGGATAAAACACAGGTTTTCTACTGGCTCAGGTTATGAAGGAGGAGATGTATCGGAAGGGATTATTGGCTATTATCAAGAGGTTCAGCCTCTTCTGGATGAATTTGTGGAATGGGGAAACAAAAATCCTGAGAAAATGGCACAATTTATAGAGAAGCGCTACTCAGAGTGAAATTCTTAAAAATAAGATAGAAATTGTGAATAAATATCTGCGTTAAAAATGGGGGGTGGAAGATGGTGCTTAAAAAAATTTATTTTTTTCCTATTATAAGTATAGTCTTGGTTTTTCCTATTGATGTAAAGAAGGAAGTTTATTCTCTTTACAATCATTCTGCTCTAAGGAGGATAAAATCCTCTTCTGTAAGGGAGGTAGAAAAAGAGAAGCTTTTGGGTATTTTGGGGATGAACGCAGGCGACCTCAATTTAACTGCCCAAGCTTTGAGGATTACAACTGCAGAATTAATTTCCTTGATTGAAAGTTATGGGCTAAAAGACTTATACAAAAGAATAGAAGAAATAGTTACCGCTCTTAAGAAGAACCAAGGGATAGTGAAGAAAACAGCCGAGTCCTTGGGTGTTTTTGGGCAAACTTTAGATAATGAAATTGCCAGGTTATACTTACAAAAGACGGTATTTGAGATTCAAAAGATGGCTGATGCCATTCTTAAAGCCATTGGCCAAACAGGAGGGGATTTAGAGAAAGCTGCCCAGATTTTAAGAATAGAGCCAAATAGACTTAGTTCGGAGATTGAAACATATGGTTTAGGAGCCGAATATCGCCAATTATTAGAAATTATCGCCAAGCTAAAAGAAGCAGGAGGTAATATTACCAAAGCAACAAGCTTATTGGGTATTAGTCAGCCTACCCTACAGGCTAAGGTTACAAAATATCATCTTAAACCTTTTATTGAGGAATTAAAGAAAAGGGGCGCAGAGATAATCATTGCCTTAGGAAGGGCTGAAGGAGATATAAAAGAAGCAGCAAAGATTTTAGGAATTAAAGAAGATACATTGAGACAATTGATTAAGGATTACGATTTGCAATCCGATATAGATAAGATTAAAACAACTCTTTTTGCTTTAAAAAAGGCAAAGGGTGACCAGGGAAAGGCAGCAGAAATCCTGGGTATAAGTAAAGGAGAGATTGCTTCTCGTATTAAGGATGAATACCATCTTTACCAAGCTCTTGCCGATATATTTTTAAATATAGAGAAAATAAGACAGGCATTAGGTAAAACCGGAGGAGATTTAAACAAGGCAGCAGAGGTTATAGGAGTAGAGAAAACTGTTTTTTCCACACTTATTAGTTCCTACGGATTAGAGGAAGAGGTAGAAGAAATAAGAAAATTATACAATGCCCTTCAAGAGACGAATTGGGACTTTACCCAGGCGGCAGATAAACTTGGAATGGACAGAGCTAATTTCGTAACGAAGGTAGATAGATTTTATCTGAGATTAAGTCGTCAGGACGACGAGGCAGAAAAGATTCTCTTTGCTTTGGCGGAAGCTGAAGGAGATATTACTTTAGCCAGTCAGAGTTTAAAAACCACACCTATAGAATTGGAGGCAAAAATTCAACGTTATGGTTTGGCTGAAAAACTTAAACTCATTCGTGACTTAGTGCTTGCCTATAAAAACTCTTGTGGAATAGAGTATAAAGCAGCTGAGGCCTTAGGACATTCAGGGGAATGGTTTCGGTATAATGTGGGGAGACTCTATCTCTCTCCTACTTTATTCAGGATTGATAAGAAAATTGAAGATACCATTGAAATTTTAGCTAAAGGAGAGGGAGATTTTAGAAAAATAGCCCAAATGTTAAAAACCTCTGAACGCGAGATAGAAGCAATGGTTTCTTTATATGGATTGCAGGAAGACTTGAGTAATATTATAACCTATGTCAGCGGATTGAAAAGAGCTCATGGAGAGCTTTCAGAATTGGCGAGAGCGATGCAGAGCAGTGTGGAGGGAGTGCGGAGGGGAATTCAGCGGTACTATCTTGAATCTTTTAGATTTGCTACTGCTAAATGGATTGAAGAACTCCGCATTGTTTTGGGAGTTAATGGAGCAAACTTAGAGAGCGTAGCAAGAGAATCGAATTTTTCTCTAAGTGAGTTAGTTTCCTTAATTACGGTATATAACTTAGATAAAGAGGTAGCCCAGATAAGAGAAAAGGCATTTACTCTTGAACAGGCACAGGGGAATGTAAACAAAACTAAAATTAACCCTAAAGAAATCAGTAATTTTTATTTAGAACTTTATATTTATAATATAAAATCTGAAATAGAAAAAATTTTATACTTTTTGGGTAAATCGGGAGGAGTAATAGAAGAGGCGGCAAGAGAGGTGGGTCTGAAAGCAGAAGAACTATCTGGTCTGGTGGAACGATACAACCTTGGTGGAGATTTGGAGTTTATTAGAAGAATTGTTCAAGCCTTAAGACAAACAAAGGGTAATGTATCTGAAGCTGCAGCGAGGTTATCACTTACTTATCATCAATTGAATTATTGGATAGACCATTATTATCTTAATCTTATATTGATTGCTATAAAACAACAAGGGTAAACTTGGAATATGACGATTATGGTAAAGGATTTATAAATAAGGATAAAATAATTAGTATCAGCGAAGGCTGGGGTTTACAATTCTTTATTTTTGTGTTATATTTATTTTGGAGAAAGATGGAAAAATTTTTCCTAATTTTAGTGGTGGGGATGATTTTCTTTTCTCCTTCGGATTTATCAAGAGAGACTTTTCGCCGCGTAAGAAGAGAACCTATGGGTGAGCCGATTAAGGAATTGAGCTTTGTAGGTCTAGGAAGAATGGGGCAGGGGATGGCAAAACGCCTGCGTGCTCAAGGGTTCAGGGTGATTGGAGTAGATATTAATCAAGAAGCCAGAGAAGAATTGGGAGGAGAAACTGCTACTTCTTTAAGGGAAGCCATTTCTCAAATGCCGGGGAGAAAGGTAATCTGGCTAATGCTTCCCCATGAGATTCGCGATGAGAGAACCGGAGCCACAAAAAAGCCGGTAGATGAGACCCTTTCGGAAATTAAAGACTTACTTAAACCCGGAGACATCATTATTGATGGAGGAAATATTTATTATAAAGATACCATAAGAAGAGCTGAAGAGTTGAAAAAAATAGGTGTATATCTTTTAGATGTGGGCACGAGTGGAGGAGCGCGGGCTGCTGAGGAAAGGGGGTTATGTTTTATGGTGGGAGGAGATAAAAAAGCATATCAATTGATTGAGCCACTTTTAAAGGCACTTGCCTGGATAGATGAAAAAGGTATTCCTCAGGGTTATGGCAGGGTGGGACCTCCTGGAACAGGACACTATGTCAAAGCAGTTGTCCATAATAGTATTGAATATGGATTCTTTCAAGGCTTGGCGGAAATATTGGAAATTTTGGGAAAATATTTTTCTTGGGATATAGATAAATTAAGAGATTTAGTGGAAAGGGCACAAAATGGACCTCTTTCTTCTTGGACACTCTCTTTGGCTGAAGAAGTTTTTAGTGATAAGAAACATTTTGAGAAGATTGGACCTAAAATTGGAGGAGGAGAGTATGGAAGATGGGGAATGGAGGCAGGGAAAGAATTTGAGGTGGATACTTCGGTAATTGCTTCTGCGGTAAAGGTGCGCGAAGATTCTTTAAATATTTCTCCTCTTTCTCCCGGTGCTTTTGCAGATAGAATAATTGCGGGGATGCGTTTTTATATGGGGGGGCATACCTATGAAGAGTTAGAGACCCCTATAACCCCGGAAATGCTGATTAGAGTGCGAGGGACTGCGGAGGGAATAGTTAAAGATCGCCCTGAGGATTTCATAGATAAGGTTCTAAAAGCAGTTGTCCTGGTCTGGCTGGAGGCTTTAAAAGAGGGATATGAGCTTATGTTAAAATCGCCATTTGAGATAGACTTAAAGATACTCTCTGAGATAAATCGTATCTGGAAAAACGGAGCAGTGATTAGGTCTTATTTAGTAGAGCAAGCAGAGAAATATTTTAGGAAAGGGAAAAGTATGGCAGAACTCATTAATGAGTTACTTAGTGAATATAAAATTGATCTTATGCAGATAAAATATGTTCTGGAGGTAGCCGATAGATTAAATATTCCTGTCCCCGCATTGAAAGCAAGCATGCAAAATTTAAAACCTTAAAAAGGAGTGTGCGATGAGGAAAAAATTTTTAATAATATTTTTGTTATTAACTACAGGACTAATCAAAAATTTTTATATATCTACAGGTACTGAATTTGAAATTTATCGGAGAATTAGGGGTCTGGGATTGATAGAGTTAAAAGAATTAGATGCTAATTTTACAGTAGTAATTGATGGGAAAAAATATAGGTTAGGAGAGGGGTTTAAAGGATTTCGAGTGGCAAAACTGGATGTAAAATACGGAGGCATTTTTGATAAAGATGGTGTTTTAATATATAAATTTTTGTTAGAGGACGCTCCAGATATTACTGATGTAGATGTTGTAGAAGAGGGTAGAATAAAGACTTTGAAGCCAAAGGATAGAAGATATGAATATATTAGGCAAAAAACCCCTTCTCGTTTAGTGCATAATTATACTGTTTCCCAATTGCCAAGCCTTCTTTTAACCTGGGGAATTCAAATAGAAAAATTAGACCTCACTCCTGAAGAAAAACAGCATTTGGTAGATATTATAAACTATTTTTCAGTATCACGGATAAAAGCATATATTGACAAATATAGAGACATAGAGCTTAAGAAAGTTCTAAATTTTCTTATCCATGTCAGTGATCCCGAAGCATCCCTCTTAATTGCTGAAAACTTACCCAATCCTTATTATGGTTCAGTTAGTCGTGATTTTATTCTATATTTGTATGATTTAGAACATACTTTCGCCCCCTTTATTGCTAATCAATTTTATAAAAATGCACGGGCAATCATCTCGGGTGAAGTAAATCCCGAACAGTTACCAGATAGATTTACAGAGAAGATATTTTACTTGTCAGAAGAAATAAAAGAAAGTATTTTAGAAGCATTTCACTTGATTCATAGTATATACAAATTTGGTATACAAACACACGATTATAGATGGTTAGACGAAGGATATATTGCCTTAAAAGACTTTCAATACCTGATAAATGAGATGATAGAATATGGATACGGAATACTCGCCCAAGGTTCTATGGGAAATAGTTTTCCGAATCAACCTAAGGAGAATCTTATATATTACAGAACCGACGAAAGACAATTATATATCTTTCGTGGAGGTAGGTGGGAGAGGGTTAGCGATAAGGGAAGTCTTGCCTCTCGCATTTATAAATTCATCTTCTCTAATCCTTATCCTACCGACGCCGAATTGGATATCCACCTTGAGAGTCATGGTGTAGGTTCTCATATTCGCTGGAAAATAAATTTAGGACAAAATCCTATGGGATTATCGAATTCTCCTGAACTTGGTTTTCGGGTTGATACTGAACCAGCGAAAAAGGGTGATAGAAATAAATGGATGGTTTGGCTTGACATTGACTCAAATAGCTTAAATAGGGTCTTTGCTCAAGCAAAGAGTTTAGGTATCAACATATACGAACTCACACATACCGATCATTGGCAAAAAAGAAAAGGGCACCATTTTTGGCTGGAGGTTTTTACTAAAGAAGCTGATCCCGGAGATTTCCAATTAATCAGTAAGCTTTATGCTCCACTCTTCCTCTTTGGTCCTTAATTCTGTTTTGTTTTTTAACCTCTTAGGTAACCTTTATCTTGCTGAGGGTTTACGCAGAATATAAGGAGAAAGTTTTCCTTTCCGCAGATTTTTTCTATCCCTGAACAAAAAGAGATTCCCATAGAGATAGGGTATTTCCCTGATGGGGAACTTTATTTAAGAATTAAGGAGCCAGAAAAGATAAAGGATAATCATTTTGAGGTTTTTTCTTCCTTAAATTCTGAAGAAGATTTTCTCCGCATTCTCTTCACTTTAGCTACACTCAAAGAGTATGGAGCAGGAAAAATCTCTTTAGTTTTACAAAACTGGGAACCAGAAATTCCTGAAGACGAGATGCTTATTTATCTTTTGGGAATTTTTGCTGATATGGTAGGTTTTTTGGAAAAATCTAGCGGGAAAATAAAAGGAATAGATGTTTCTCTTTCTCCTCCTTTCAGCAAATTAAGCGGTCCAATTCATATTGATTATGTGACCTATATTCAACAACGCTTTAAAAACGATGCTGAAGAAGCGGTGAAAAGGATTCAGGACGCGCAAGTTTCTTCTCTTAGTATCAATAAAATTTCCTCCGGACACTGGAGAATAAATATTCCTTCAAATTTAAGGGGAAAGAATATTGTGCTCATTCATTCTACCGAATCAAGTAAAAATATCCTTGAGCTCCTGCTTATGCTTTCTTACTTGCGGAAGGTAGGAGTGAAAACTATTTCCTTGATTAATACCTATCAGGGTTATGCCCGTCAGGATAAAGTTTTTACTCCAGGGCAGGGAGTTACTGCTCATATTTTACTTACCGCACTTAACCATTTTCTTGACCACAATTTTTCTGTCAATGCCCATTATGCTGAAAGAACCGGTCCTGCTTTTCTCGGTCCGGAGATTTGGATAGAAAAGCAAGGTTTACGGGAGACCATTCAGACTCTTTATCCTCAGGGTGTCTATAATCTCAATGGCTTTGTGCAAGTTACAGAAAAACTAATGGAAATAGTTAAAAAAGAAAAGGGTGATGAGGAATTTAGACATTATCCCTTGCTTCTAATTTCTCCTGATGACGGAGCATTTTCTTATGTAAAAGAGACTGCCGAGGTGCTAAAAACACGCTATGGGATAGAAGCCACTACTGGCTATCTGAATAAAATAAGAATTAGTCCCACAAAGGTAGAAATTTCTGGACCACTTCTCGGAGAGGGTGGAAAATCTTTAAACTTATCCTTCCCTCTTTCTCATTACTGGATATTTATTCTTGATGATGAGACTTCTACCGGAGGAACACTCAAGGTCGGGACTTATCATCTGGTGAAGGTCTTAGGGGCGGATGGGAATAAAATTTATAGCGGGGTAGTGCACGGAAAATTTCCTAAAGATAAAGAGAAATTTTATAATTTAAAAGAGAAAGAACTTCTTCCCCAGATTATCATTGCCCTGGATACCCTGCCACTTCCGGAGGGAATTCCCTATGCCTCTTGTGGCCCGTTAATCTCTTTCGCCATTAAACGCATCTTAGGTAACTGATAATCTTAGACTTACAAAATCCACCCCCGGGGTGGAAGAGCAGGTGGCATTGGGAAAAGCGGAAAGAAATAAGAATTATCTTTTATCCCTTGAGGAAGATTTGGCTCCGGAGGAGGTCCTAAGTGAAGTGTCATTTTTTCTCCCTGATACGCCTGGGGAGAAGAAATATTTAAACTTGCTTGTAAATTACCCGCAGAAAGGGTAAGAAGAAAAGGAGAAGAAAATCTCCCCCAGAGGGGGATTACTGCTTTATAATTCCCCTCTCCATCGCTAAGGGTAAAATAGGAATATTCAGAAACCATTCCCGGCCCAAGAGGAAATTTTATCTTAATTTCTATGCGTTTATTGCTTAAAAGCTTGCCGGTTTCCGGTTCATATACTTTCCCGGAGAGGATTAGCCCTTCCTTAAGAAGAGGATGTGTGGGATTAGTCTTTTCTATTTCGTTTAAAATATTTACCATTTGTGACTGATTAATCAGGGAATAGAGCATTTCTTCCTTATTCATATTACCAACAATTTGGGCAGTCCAGGAGATGTCCTCTTCTGCTAAGCTATTGAGAAGAAGACCTGCCTCTTCATCAGGAAAGATTTCTAATACCTTGCCTAAAGTATGGGCATCGGTAAAGGGAAAAAGAGCAGATAGTTTTTCTACTTGAGGATTTCTTAGGAATTGTGTAAAAATATTTAACTTTTCTCCCTTATCCCAGTCGCGCTGTTGAATAAAAGAAATGAGCTCTTCTATGGCGGGGTCCTCCCTTGAAGAAATTATCTTGTCTAAGGGTTTTGGGGCAAAGAATAAGGCAGTCTGAATGATAAAAAGATTATTTAAATTCAGAGCGTTTAAAAAGCTTTCCTGATATAGATAAAAATCAGGAACAAATGTAAGATACTTAAGAAAATATTTTTCGGGAAAAAGTAAGTATTTTACCAATGTAGATTGGAGTTTTGCTTTATAGTCAAAGTCTTTAAGCGCTAAAAAAGCCTCTTTGGCTTTATCCAAATTCATATTTAATAAATAACTTAAGGTGGTGGTAGGAGAAAGCGTTCCCCATTGGTCGTAACTTCTTTCCTGAGCATAAGCAAAAGAGCTCAGTATCTCTGCTACAGTTTTAGGTTGCATAAAATTAAATACCTTTGCCCATTCCTGCACCCTTTTCCATTCCTTGTTTTCTTCAAAATGGACGGTTGTCTCCAAGAGCAAGTCACTGATTAAGTCTTCTATGGAATAACCATCTTGGAATACATTCTTTTCAAGGAGGTTTTCTAATTTTTCTGCCAAATTTTTGGCAGTAGCATCAGTTAAAGATTCTATTTGCGTATAAATCAGATAAAAAGTTTCTAATATTTCTTTGCGTTCCTCCGAAACATAGGTAAGTATTTCTTCCCAGGAGTGTCTTTCCGGGGGATTTTCTTTTATTGCCTCAATAAGGTCACGGGTAAGCAAAGTAAGAGAGCGTAGAGATATTTTATTGATAACTTCACCCGCCTTTTCTAAGGTCATTTCTTTATGTGCCAGAAGTTTTCCGCGCTGGACAAAGAAGATATGTTCCAAGATGCGGGCAATTTTTTCAGTTTCCAGACCTTTTAATACTTGTAAGGTAAAGAGCAGGTCTTCTCTTTCCATCTCTTCCACAACATTTGCCAGTAAACCGGCTCTCTCATCTCTCCACTGCTTATCTTCCGCAAATTCAGGAGGTGGATTTAAAAGAGAAGAGATTATCTCAAGAGCCTCTTCTTTTCCTAACTTGAGAAAGATTTGAGAAATATTACTAAAGCACTCATAAATTAAAAATTTTTCTATCAGTTCTTTTTTCTCCGCTAAATGGATAAAGACCTCTTTCAATCTATTTTCTTCCAGAAAGGCAAGCGATTCGCTAAGTGTAGAGATAACCGAATTTTTTTTGCTCCTTTGAAGTTTTTCAATAATAATTTTGGCTTCTTCAGAAGTTGCCAGATTAAGGATTTCACGGGGGAGGGTAAAAGAATCCTTTCCCCCAGAAATTAGAAGGAGGTTGTTTCTCAAATAGACCAATTCCGAGAAGACTTCTTCAGCCAGAGAAAAATCAGCCTTAACCAATAAATCTTTTGTCTCTGTTTTTAAATTCTGGAAATTTTCCGCTAACCCAGGAAGAATCGGGTAAGGAGGATGGATTTTCCTTATCTCCAGCAGCATCCGGACCTGGGTTTCCTTTACTCCCCTTTTTTCCTGCACCACCAATCTCTCCAATTGAGCCAATAAATATTCAATCTTTGCTTGCTCTATACCGAGTAAGGAGAGATTTTCTTCCCAAATTCTTCGCAAATCCGGGAATTCTATTCTCCCCGCATAATAGTCATCAATGGCGAGAAGTAAATTGTTTATAATTTCTCCGGGACCAGCCAGAGCAATGAGGGAAGCAAAGAGATTCAGGAGAAGAAAAATAAGCCATATTTTATTCTTCCTTTTCCTCATCTTTCCTCATAAAAAACATAACACGAAATTATGTAATTGTCAAGACAATTATTAATATTTTAAAATATATTTAATTATTTTCGGAAAAATAAAAAATTTACAAATACACTTGACTAACTATCAATATTGTGTTATAATTAAAATGGGAGAAAATATATTTTAAAAGTATAAATTTTGTAATATCGTAGCGATAATTTTGGTTAGAATAAATGAAAGATTAAATATGGGGGGATAGATTAGATGGAGAAACTTAAACTTCTGGGGTTAGCCATACTGGGGGTGGTTTTATTTTCTTTACCCGCTCAGGCAATCTTCCTTTCCGAAGACCTTGAACTTTCTTTAGCGGGGCAGGCTTCTCCCGGTTTCCCTCCCTTAGAAGTTTTAGTGCCCAAAGGAGAAAATCCGCGCTTTTCTTTTCCCCCAGCTTCTGTCTCGCTTCAACCGGAAAAACTAACTCTTCCCGAACCGATAAATCTTTTTCCCCAGAAAGAAAGCGTTTCTCCGGAGATTTCTCCAGAAACTCCCTCTTTGCTTAAAGGGTTATCCGCAGAGGAAAAGGCTTTAATTCCTCTTGAACCTCTGGGGATAAACATTCCGCAATCAAAAGATTTTTCGCAGGAAATTATCCCTAAGTTAAACGAAGATGGTTTGTGGGAAAAATTTATCCCCGCCGAGAAGAGAAATCTCTTAAATAGCCTCTTGCAGCGGTTAGAGGAAAGGGATTTAAGTAAGATGGAGAATAGTGAATGGATAAGATTTTCCCTGCTCCTTCTGGGTTATCCCTTAGAAGCGAAGAGTTTTTCTACCTCCGAAATCAAAACATTGCTGGCACAAATTCCTTCTTACGAACTCCCCCAGATGTTAAATGCCTTCCCCGGGATGAAAGAAAAAATTCAGGAATTTTTATGGAGAAACGAATTTCTGGTTTTGGAGAAATTGAAAGAATTTGGTCTTCCGGGAACAATCCTTTACGCTAAGGAAATCTTTCCTTATTTAACCTCTCAGAAGCAGAGGGAAGTAGTGAAAAGAATCCTGGAGGAGGAAAAAGACGCAAGCCCCATAGAGAAGAAATTGTTTGCTCTTACCGGTGTGCAAATCTTAGAGTTAGTAAATAAAAAAGAGATTGAGGAGCTTATGGAGGTGGTCGTGAACAATCTTGATGCTTATGAAGGCAATTTTCTCTTTTTTGATTTAAGAGGAGAGAAAGGGGTATGGGATAATCTTTTAAAAAATGGAATTAAGGAAATTGCGGAGGTCTGGAAAAATAGCGGAGTAATTCTGGCGGTGGTAAGTACTGCTTCAGGGATTTTTCTGCTTTCTTCCCTTGCCTCCCTTCCCTTGGTGGGCTTTATTCCCAAGGAGGTAATGAGTTGGGAAGAATTTCTAAAACTGGTCACCAAGCTCTGGTTAGAGAGTCAGAAGCCTATAAAACTTCCTCCTCTTTCCGATTTTCCCGCTAAAGAAAATATTTTCTTTGCTTACTCTACTTTAATTCTTCTTTTCTGGTTCTGGCGAAGAAAAATTTATGCATTTTTCGCGCTCAAAGAAAACGGAGTAGAAGCAATGGCTAAAATTCTTATTAAAGCTAAACCATTTCCTCAAAAGACCAACCATTTATCTTCAGCTATGCGGATGAGGATTAATAACTTAGAGGAAGATGTAGAGAAGAGACTGAAGCGGACAAAATACTGGGCGAATTATCTCACCAGTCTGAAAAGTAGTAGGAAGTAAGTTATTAAATTTCTAAACGTAATTAAACCTCTTCCCCCTTTACAATGCCTCCTTTTCGTGTTATATATATTTTAGAGAAAAAATGAGGAATTTATTTTTTCTATTTATAATTTTTTCTCTCAGCGGGAGAGTTGTCTTTTCTGAAGAGGAATTGAATCTGCGCAGGATTAGAATTCTCTCTCCAGAGAAGTTTTTGTCTTCAGAGGGATACCTCCCTTTGGGAAAATTAGGAGTGGTGTTAAATTCTAATTTTAAAGAAATGTCCCGCACCGCTGTGGAAGTTCTTATAGAAAGGATGAAGCAGATAATCCGAGAAAAAGGAGAGGTAAAGCTCGGTCTTCCCACAGGAAACACTCCGCAATTAATTTATGAGCTTTTAAGAACTGAATACAAAAATGACCCCCTCTGGGAAAAGGTAACTTTGGTGCAGTTGGATGAATATGTAGGTGCAGACCCTTCATCTTCTGAAAGTTTTCAGTATCAATTGAGAGAAAATTTGGTTAATCATGTGAAACTAAAGAGATTTATCTCTATTAAGGGCAATGCTCAAGATAAAGAAAAAGAAAGAGAGAGATATGAGAAGGAGATAGAAAGCTTGGGGGAATTAGACC
>JAMWCG010000211.1 GCA_023818555.1 Candidatus Omnitrophota bacterium | reverse complement strand
ATATAAGCCAGAGGAAAATAAATAAGCAAAGAATCAAAAACTAACTTATATAACCTCGTCAGACCAATCGCTTGATTTTGAGCAAAGATAAAACTCAAAGCAAGAGAAAATAGATAAAGCCAGTATCTAAAATCACCAATAAGGTAATTTAGATATTTTCGTGAATTTTTAAGAAAAAGAGAGAGAAATATGATGAATAAAAAAATCCTAAACAAAAAATAATATCTATTTTGAATATTCTCGGGGAATAAAGATATCCAGATAGGAAAGAAGAAAAGAATCTTACTCATTCATATAGTCCTCAAAACTTATTTCCCCATAAATTTCTTCACGCACTGCTCTAATTCTTTCATTAATGTATGGGTGGGTTCTGCCATAAAGAGGCCTTATGGGTTCTTTTCGCTTTATCTCTTTAAATTTCTCTAAAAAAGAAATTGCTCCTTCAGGATTAAATCCTGCCCTTTGCATAAAACGCACTGCCAGTCTATCTGCCATAAGTTCGTCTTCGCGAGAATAAGAAAGCATAAGCATGTCCAAGGCTGAATTTGTCCTTCTTATCGTCTCAGGGTCAGGGGCTCCGGATTTTGCCAAGACCATTAAAATATTAAATCCTAAATTCTTTTTTAACAAATCAACAGAATGTCGGGCAACAATATGAGAAATTTCGTGGGCTAAGATATAAGCCAGTTCATCATCATTTTCTATTTCCTCCACTAATCCATTGAATACATAAACATAACCACCGGGTAAAGCAAAAGCATTTTTTTCATCTTTATCCAGAACCTTAAAATAGTAAAGGATACTTTTACGGTCGCAAGCCTCGGCAATTTTTTGCCCAATTTCATTAATTTTTGTTTGTTGGGAAAAGTCTTCAGAGATTTTAAATCTCTTCTCTACCTGCTGAGAGATGGACTTCCCTATTTCTACCTCTTCTTCATCACTCATAAAAATAATTTCTTCTTTACCGGTGTAAGGATTGAACTGCGTAGCACATGCCCCGGTAAATAGAGCCAGAAAAAGCCAGAGAATCCTATTTTTCATATAATATAATTTTAGCAAATGGGTAGAAATTTGCAATAAGAATTGAATTAGAAAGGAATTGCTCAGACCTTGATTTTCTCCAAGCTTTTAATCAGGTCATCAAGTTTTATGTTGGGGTCAATCTGTTTAATCTCTTCTGCCAGTTTAACAATTTTTTCTTTCAACTTCTCATTGTGGGTTTTTAACCAGAGGGAATAGACATCAAGAAGCACGTCTTCCTTTTCCTTAAGGGAATGTTTTGCCTCGTATTCGCGGAATTGTCTTAGGAATTCAAACCATTCATTAAGCGGTAGCTGATTGTATGCCCACATTTTATTTTCCTTTATACTTATAAAATACTTTTATTCTTTCCATAATAAGTATAACACAATTCTTCAATTTTGTCAAGGGTTCAAGTTGATTTTATTTTTTTCAATAAGGCGAGGAAAAAACCTTCCATCAAGGAATTGGGAAGAATCCTGAGGCAATGGCGAATTTCCGGCAAGAAATCTTCGCCTTTCCAATTCTTTAGAGCAGAAACTGCATTATTAAGGTTTAACTCTATTCTTTCTAATACCAATTTACCGGCAAACCTCTTTAATACCCAATTTATTACCCCTTCATTCTCTTCCGGAGAGAAAGTACAGGTGGAATAAAGGATTAATCCCCCTACCTTTGCCGAATGAACTGCGGAAAAAATCAGCCTTTTCTGTTTACGCACCATCTCCTTTATCTTTTTTTCCTTCCAATAGAGGAAAGTTCCAGGATTGGTGGTATCAAAACCTCCTTCACTGGAACAGGGAGCATCTAAGAGGACTTTATCAAAATATTCTCTATATTTAAGCCAAATCGTCTCTCCATTCCCTAAGATTGCTTCAGTATTAATCACTCCTTGTGCTTTCAAATTGCTTATTAGTTTAAAGAATCTTTCTTTTGCCTTTTCTACCGCAATAATCTTACCTTTGTTCTTCATCAATCCTGCCATCTGCGTGGTTTTACTCCCTGGAGCAGCAGCTAAATCAAGAATGCTATCTTGAGAAGAGGGGTTTAAAATAAGCGGGGGAATCATACTGGAGAGCCCCTGGATATAAATTGCTCCTCTTTTATAAAGAACTGACTCCATCAGCTCCTTTTTCCCGGCATTGCGTAAAATAAAAGCTTCTTTATACCAATAAACTCTCTCTATTTTAAAACCATTTTGTTTTAACTCCTTCTCTGCTTCCTGCAGTCCTATCTTTAGAGAATTTATTCTAAAAGTGGTAGGTTTTTTTTCAGTAAATGTATCCATGAGTTGAGGAAATTGGGAGGGTGGGAAAATAATCC
>JAMWCG010000210.1 GCA_023818555.1 Candidatus Omnitrophota bacterium | reverse complement strand
TCTTAAGTGAAGGGATAGGAGTCCCTCTTACAGAAACCATGAAGGAATCTACAGAACTCAAACCAGCAGCATCTTTCACGGTCAAGACAACATTATAGGTTCCCGGTTTAGTATAAACATGTTTCACCTTTACTCCCTCTGCTCTCTCCCCGTCTCCAAAATCCCAATGATAACTCAAACTATCTCCATCAGGGTCATAGGAATGGGAGGCATCAAAAATATTCTCTACTCCTACACAACAGACAAAATTTTCTCCTGCATCCGCAAGCGGAGATTTATTCAAGCTCACATTCAACGTATCTTCTGCTTTACTGCAAGAGGAACCTTTCCCATCATCTACAGTTAAATGGACAGTATACTTCCCACCCTTTTTATAAACATGTGTAACCTTTGCCCCGTACCCGGTTTCTCCATCCCCGAAATCCCATCTATAAATAATTGCATCTCCATCGGGGTCGTAAGATTTGCTTCCATCAAAATTAACCTTGTATTCTTCTTCCGGACCCAGCAAAAGTTCAACATCCTTACCGGCATCCAGTATGGGAGCAGTATTTATTTTAACCATTTTAGAGAAATTTCCTTTACTGCAAGCAGTCCCTTCGTTGTCATCAACAATAAGGGTCACTTTATATTTACCACCTTTATCATAGGATTTAGTGATACGCTTACCCTCCCCTTTTGTGCCGTCTCCAAAATCCCAGAGATATTTGAGGGTTTCCGGAGTATTATCGGTAGTAGCACTGGCATCAAAAATAATCGTTTCACCTTTACAAGCAATTTCCGGAGCCTCAAAAACTGCCTGGGGAGGAGTGTTCACCCTCACTGTCTCTGTAGTCACGGCGGTATCACATTCCAGTCCTGAATCATTTTTTACCTTCAGGGTTACTTTATAGGTGCCGGCTTCTTTATAAGTGTGGGTAACTATGGGCTCGTCGCTGGTTTCTCCATCTCCAAAATCCCAGAGATAGGAAAGTTTTAGGTTTCCTGGGTCGTAAGATTCCCTGGCATCAAAAGTGAAAGTATTGCAAACTGGCTTTTCTTCCGCGGGTTGCTTAAGAATAACTACCATTTTCCGCGGCATCCCTTTTTTAAAATATATAGGCAACAGATTACCTCCCACATCTTTTACCCGAAATCCGGCATGCGCTTTTCTCTGTGTCCCTTTGGTAATAATATATTCTAAACTTCGGGAACTCTCTGAAATAAGCGAAACCTTTGTCTGTGCCCATTGGGCAGTATCAGAATCTTTAATCTTATAATGCCTCATTGTGAGAGGGTCATATAAAATTCCCGTTCCTCCATCCGGGTCAAGGTCATAGTTTTCTACAAGAATCTCTCGTGCACCCTGGGGGATTTGAGGATAGAAATACATCTTTTTCCCTTCCTCAGATACCAACCGCACAGTGAACTCATAACTGAACACCTCTGCTGTTTCTGGCTCTATTTTTATTTTAAAGAGATTAGCATCGTCTCCCTGTAAGGTAGTGGCTACTAACTTAAAACGATAAACTTCATTAATTTTTTCCCCTTGCCGGGGAAGATAGGGACCAAAAGTAAACCAACTGCGGTCATAACCTATCCCTCCAAATTCTTCCTCTTGCAAAAGGCTGGAACCATAAACTGAAAATTTTGTTACTGTGTCCCAAGGATTATCAGCGCTTACTCTAAAATCCCGCATACCTCCAGTGTCCGGGTCATAGAGGGAAATTAATAGTCCTCGGTTTTCCTCTTCTGGAACATCAATGTAAAAGACAAGAGAATCACTCTCCTTATTTGCTCCATAGGTGGCTTCTCCCTGTGGTCCAAAAATATAAAAGTAGGGAGCCCGGGAATCATCCTCAGGGAGAACATAAGCAAAACTTGAGGAAGTAAACATAACCACGAAACATACCACGATCAAACTAAAAAATTTCATTTTCTCTCCCCCCTTTCTTTTATTTCTCTCTATTCTGTCTCACAAATTATAGCAAAAATCCAGCTCTGCTTAAAGGTATATTCCAAAAATAAAACTGTCATTCTCATTAACTTTATAGAGATTTTATTAAAGGAATAGACTTTATCTCAACTATTGGACTCTAATCACCGGGACAGGTTCTCCTCTTACATTCACCACAAAACTATCCAGAGAACTTTCACATTCTGTCCCTGAATTATCCTTTACCGTAAGTGTAACCGTGTATGTTCCTGATTGAGTATAGGTATGCTTTACTTTTATTCATTCTGCTTTATTCCCGTCACCAAAGTCCCAATAGTAACTTAAACTATCTCCATCCGGGTCATAGGAAGCAGAGGCATCAAAGACATTTTCCACTCCCACACAGCAGACCAGGTTTTCTCCTGCATC
>JAMWCG010000209.1:726-2348 GCA_023818555.1 Candidatus Omnitrophota bacterium | reverse complement strand
GTGACTGAACTCAATTTTTCCCAAATTTTCTTTGCTTTGTCCAGCTTGTATTCAGGAAGAGCAATGGAATTTAATTGTTCAAGAAGTTGTTTTAATTCGTCCCGCACCTCTATGCGGAGTTGTAAAGTTGCTATCCCCTGGGTGAGTTCTGGAGATAATGAAGGAAATCTCTGCATTAGCCAGAATAAGGTTTGTTCTGCTTTATCCAAATTATCCAGGCGGTACCATTCCCAAGCCACCCGAAAGAGTAACTCCGCGGAAGAAAAACTCTGTCCTAACCTATCCAAGATGTCTGTACCTTTCTTTCTAAAATCGGATAAATCCAGATAGGTCTTGGCAACCATAAACTGCACCCAGGGGTCCGCATCGTTACTTAAGCCTTCTAAGATTACTTTCCCTTCCTTGACCTCTCCTAAACCAATTAGTGCCCCGGCAGCAGAAGCCCGTACCATTTTATCTTCGGATTTGCTAAATCTGCGTACTCCCTCCACGATGGTCTGGAGATTAAGAACGCTTCCTCTTATGCGACGGAGGACAAAGTTCTCACAAGAAAATTCTAAACTCTGCATTTTACTCATCCGAACCGGCAATCTCAAATGCTCCCCGAGCATCCAGATAATCTGATGATATAACTTCATCGTTTCTTCATCAGGACGCGGAGGAAATTTATTCAAAAGTTCAAGACAAAGTAGAGCAATCTCAGTTTTCTCCTCTCCATTCCTATATAAAAATAAAACCTGCGCGGTGACTAAAGCCATTTTTAACTCTAAATAATCTAAAATTTTTTCTTGAGATAACCTTTCTAAAAAATCTTTTAAAACAGCCTGCACCGTGGGATTATTCTCTAACCACCAGGGCTCAAGAAGAATATTCAGACTAAGAGTCTGTTTTAAAATATCATAACTATTGCGCAGATGAGCATCAAGACGCACAAAAACCCTTTCATCAGGACGAAATCTGAGATTAGAAAGAATTCCCTCACTGTAAGAATGGAATGATTTATCACCGTCCATTGCCAACAAAATATCCCTCGCTTTTTCAAATCCGTAAACCGTCCAGAGACCTCCCAATAAATGGAAAAGTAGAGGATGGGGAGAATTAACCTCCCCTTCTGCAAGTTTTCTTTCTATATAGAAAAGTTCCTTATCTAAGGCTTCTTCCTTATCCTGAAGAATCTTGAGAGCTTCTTTAGCTTTTTTGCCTAAAGTATTATCCTCTTTGCTTATTTTTTTAAGAAATTCCTTTGCCCTGGAAGAGTTAATCCCCCAGTAGCCTGTAGCCTCAATAATTTTACCGCGTAAAATTTCTCCCCGGTGAACCTCCCAGGCTTTAATTAAAGTCTCTACCAACTCATCTCTTATCTGCAGATTCCCTAAGTCTTTACTCAAACCATATTGTAAAAAGATATCCTGAGACTGTTTTAAATCCACTAATTCTTTCTCTATGTTTATAATATTTTCCAGATAATTAAAACCCATAACCCGGGCAGTCTCTAAACCTGCCTCAGCAATAGGATATGTATTTTTCATTATCAAATCCTCAATGACTTTAAATTGCCAAGGGAAAAGAAGCAAACCCTCTCTAATTATTTCGGCAACACAGACTAAAATATCCATATTCTT
>JAMWCG010000209.1:0-716 GCA_023818555.1 Candidatus Omnitrophota bacterium | reverse complement strand
TTTCCTCTGCCAATTTTCCAAAAACCTCCTTCACCATAATTAACTCTTCAAGCTTTACCTCTATCATCAATAACTGTCTTAAAGCGTTTAATCTTAAAGAAGGAGCAAGAGTTTTCTCTTTTATTTGAGTAATGAGAGAAAAAATTGTTCTGCGTCTATCTATATCCTTTCTTAACTGAGAAACTTTATCTTGAATCCCGGAGAAATGCTTCTCTAAATATAGAAGCACTCTTTCTGACTCTATAAAAAATCCATACTTAAAATATTCCCGGGCAATCTCCAATCCCAGTTCAGCCTCAGTTATTTTCTCTAATTCAATCCTATCCAAGGTTTGAATTCCGCGAATTTTATTCAAGGGGTCTATCTTCTCTAAGTCAAGATAGGCTCTTGCCACCGCCAGAAGTATCTCTGGTTCTGAGGAGGAAGAAAAATCTTTTAAGATTTGATAACCTTCAGTCTCTTTCCCCAATTTTACTAAAGCAGTGGCAGCCGAAATGCTTATCTCTGGGTCATTACTCTGGCTTAAAGAAAGAATTTTCTCTAATACTTTATTATGAAGAGAACCGGAGACTTTTATCCTTCGCCAAACCGCAGAATCATTCTCTGGATTTAAGGCAAAAAATGCGAAATTTATGACCTGACTTATAAAAAATAATCTTTTTATTACCATCTTTTAGAAATTATGGATTTTCCAATTCCTCTTCAATCTTATCTAA
>JAMWCG010000208.1 GCA_023818555.1 Candidatus Omnitrophota bacterium | reverse complement strand
ATGAATTTTTGTTCTGAAAATTCCCAATAACTTGTAACTATCTCCACGAGTGAAAAACTTTAGCGGATAGATTCTGCTTCTCTCTGCATAATAAATGCGACGATAAAACTCATCAAACCTCTGCTCATACCTATAGATGTAAAAACAGACCTTCCCTTCTCTTTTCCCAAAATGTATCGCTGTGGGAGGATGATAGGCATCTTCTCTCTTTTCATTATCAAAATTATAGGGAGCAAAAAAGTCAGCAAATATCGCCAGAGAATAGAAAACTACCAAAATCCAGAAGCCAAGCATTGCCAGGCGGTGCTTTTTTAAACGCTGTAAAGCAATCTGAAAAGGAGTCCTGGTTTTGTCTCTGTCATTCATAACGAATCCTCGGGTCCAATCTTGCCAGTAAAATATCAGCCACGAGATTCCCCAAAATAAGCATCACTCCACCCATCAACATTGCCCCCATTACTAAAAATATATCCTGACTTCTTACCGCAGTAAGCATAATTGAGCCTAATCCTGGCCAGTTACAGATAATTTCTGTTAGGGCTGCCCCACTTAGAATATCGGAGAGGTGATAACCAAATATCGTAATCAGAGGATTAATGGCATTTTTTAGAGCATGGATATACAAAATTCTCTTCTCGGATAAACCCTTAGCCCGTGCAGTTAAAATATAGCGCTGGCGTAATACTTCTAACACATTACCGCGCATAATTCTCTGCAAAGAAGCAATGGCTCCTAAGGAGACCACCACAGTGGGAATAAGCAAATGTTTCAAAATATCCATCACTCTCATAAATAGACCCAATTCTTCAAAATCTGCGGAACGCATCCCTCCGCTGGGAAGAACTCCCGTAACACTGGCAAGGAATAAAAGAAGTATGGCGAGAAAAAAACTGGGTGTAGATAATCCAATAAAGGAAAGACCGGAGAATAACTTATCCCAGAAACGATACTGTCTCACGGCACAAAAAATTCCTAAAGGAATGGCAATAAGCCAGGTGAATAAAAGACTGGATAAAGAAAGAAGCAGAGTATTGAACAATCTACTTTTTATTACCCGGGAGACAGGATTTTTTTGCGTGAAAGAATATCCTAAGTCTAATTTTAAAAGATTCTTTAGCCAATAAAGGTATTGGATTATCCAGGGCTTATCCAGATGATATTGAGCCTCGTATAACCTAATTGTTTCGGGAGAAATCTGGGGATTAAGTCTTAAGGTATCAAAGTAGTCTCCGGGAGCAAGTTGAAGGAATAAAAAGGTAATAAAAGAAATTGCCAGCAAGAGAGGAAGGGAGATTAAAAGACGACGCACGATATAAGCCTTCATTGAAAAAATTTTAGCATAAAGGAAGAAAAAGGGGAAGAAAAATTATGCGCAGAACAAAGAGATACAAATTTAAACTCATTGCCAGAATAAAATTCGGCTTAAAAAATAAAACCTGCCAGGGGAACGGAAAAGCCTGGCAGGTAGGGGGGAGAGGAATCTATAGAGAGACCATCTTCTCCTTAATTTCCGGGTTTTTTACCACTAATGGTATAGTCAAAAGATAACTGAATTTTTTGCCCTCCATAAGTAAAGGTCAAGTTTACCTTACCGTTTCTTCCTTCCAAGGTAGAAGTAAAGGTATTTTCTGAGGAAATTGTCCAGTTCCCCCAGTTATTTACAATCTGAGTCCAGACATTTTTTAACTGAGCATGATTGGCAGGGTCGGTAATCCCAAAGTTCTTGAGGAAGTATCTCTTTGCTGCTTCTTCCTTAGTTTCTCCCGGGAAAACCTGAGATTTTTCTACGGAAAGAACATAAGTTTGATGATTCTGGTTATCCTGCTTACTCATTTCCCCGAAATTAACCTCTCCTTTTTCATTATAGCCTGCCAATACCCTATAATCTAAATTAGCCCCTGTAATCATCAAGTCTGAACGGGTTTGCTTACCATTGGTATAAGACTCTATTGAGCTAACCTTAACTCCATTAGTTTTAAGCGCGCTCTCTATCTCTTTACGCATATTCTCAGCTTGGTTTCCTAAACCATTTTTCTTTAAATATTCAATTTTTTCATTAAACTCTTTAACTGCTTTTTTATAGTCAGACTTTAAAATCAGTTTTTTTCTAAACTGTGCATCCAATTCCTTTAAAGAATGCTTGAAGGAACGCAATTCAGCATTCAATTTGTCTAATTCAATTAGGTGAGAAGATTTCAAAAACTTGTCCCTTTGAAGCAAGGAAAGTTGTTGAGAAAATTTTTGCGTTAGATTTGAGTATTTTTACATTTTTTATTATATTTGTAAATTGTTCAGTATGGTTTTTTATATCGATTACTTAAATTATTGAAATTATTTTAAGTTTTTTTCCGG